>NZ_JARXHW010000007.1:0-127997 GCF_031127805.1 Thalassobacterium maritimum
ATCGGTCGAGTGGTGGAATTGGCAGACACGCATGATTAAGGGTCATGTGCCGCGAGGCGTGAGGGTTCAAGTCCCTCCTCGACCACCAGGCTTCGTCTGGAACTTGTTCCAGCAAACGAAGCCTGTCGCGGACTTCGACAAGCTCAGTCGAGCACGTAACGAAGTGTAGCCGGACTCCTAAGCTCCAAGCAGACTACGCCTGGGCAAGCCAGTTAACAACTCAAGCGACAGACAAGAGTGTCTGTCTTACGTAGAACAGGCGCCCCGCATGTCCCCTAGCGCAACTCAAGTAACAGACAAGAGTGTCTGTCTTACGTAGAACAGGCGCCCGCCTGTCCCCTAGCGCAACTCAAGCGACAGACAAGAGTGTCTGTCTTACGTAGAACAGGCGCCCCGCATGTCCCCTAGCGCAACTCAAGCGACACTGAAGCCGCTCTCTCCCTACACAGAAATACGGGGCATGCTCTATTTTCCGCGCATGCTGGATAAAATTCGCAAGCACGCGGCCTCGCAACTGCACGATGATTTCCACAAGAGCTTCGGCGTGGCCTTAGATGGACGCTGCTGCGCCTATCTGCGTATCATACGATGTTTGACTACATGGAGGTCGACGAAGGCCGCGACGGCATCCAGATCGCATAGGCACACAGCCTAGTCGACCTCCACCGCCCACTTGTAGAATTGCTTATCGGTGTTCATTTGTATCGTGCGCTCAAAGGCATCTCCGAGTTCGATCCAGTCGCCGGATGACAGGTCATCGTTGCTCCAGAGTTGAATGCGGAAATGCAAGTCGCCCTCGGCATCGGGTGCGATCAATGTCTGCTCATAGTTCAAACCTCCCAGTGCACTGAGTGGATACAGCCCGGCTGCGGCTTGGAGTTCGCTGTGCGAGCGAATCAAGTCGAGCACACTGTCACTTAGCTCGGTATCGGCAATCAATGGATCGAGGCCAGCCGCGAGCTCGGCTCCATCGTTGAAGAGGTCGCCGTCGGTATCCGTCATCAGCGCGTTCGTGCCTAGTATTTGCTCCGCCGCATTGTCGAGTCCATCGCCGTCCAGATCCTGGCTCGCGGTGTAAGCGAGGCTGCCAAATTGCTCCATTTCCCAAGCATCCACCAATCCGTCGTCATCGCTATCTACGACATCTGTGATCAGGGCAAAGTCACCTTGGTAATCAAGGCGCGCCCAGACTTGTTGATTGTCCAAATCGATCCCCCAGCTGCCCACGCTATCATCAGCGGTGGGAGCTCGCATGAGGGGCGTCTCTGCTGCGAGTTCGAGAGTGGCCGAAACGGCAGGTAGCCAATCACCGGCATCGCTGTCTGCGGTATCGGCATCCAGGAAGGCGGCGATACGTAGCGACTGAATCTCCAGTGCGGATAAACGGCTGGCATCGTAGCTCAGCTTGATGGTGTAGGCGTCGCAACGATTGCGGCCGGGGGCCTCACGCATGCCATTTAGACTCACGATATCGGAAACGACTTTGCTCTCGCCGGCATCATACCAGTCATCACGTGACCACCAACCGGTAGTGATATTACGATATTGTCCAAAACTGGTGCTTCCATAGCTGTGCACGGTTTCATCGCTATTAACACCATCGACCACTTCGACACTGGTTCCGATAAAGCCATCATCCAGTGGCGCACGGTCTTGAATATTACGATCATTGTAGTTCTCCCCGGAAGCGACGGTGAACTGCAATCCATTTCGGGAATAGGTATACGCATCCCAGACCGACCAGTCATCAAAAGTGCCATGGCCATCCGTGTCGGGCGACATATAAGTCTGCACCCAAACAAAGGGTCCATTGATCTCGACCAGTAGGTAGGCAATCGGCCGCCCGGCGATCGTCGTGCTATCGATCAGGCAGTTCAAGTGTTGATCCTCGGCCGGACTACGGCTGATCGAGTAAAATTTCTCCGAAGCAGAGCCACAGGTGAAATCAAACATGTAGGGCTTATTGCCATCATCCAGGCTAACCGCGACCGAGCGGTCGTAGATATGGTTGTGGCCACTAAACCAACCATCAACTTGTGAGGCTTTGCCAGCTTCCAAATACGGTTGCGGGCTATCAACGTATTCCGTCATCGCGGGGTGCGATGCCACAGAGAACAAGCCCGGGTGAGAATAGCCGAAGATGTGCGCATCGGGATTCGCCGCGCGTATTTCAGCAAATTTCTCAGCCACCCAATCGGAGTAATTGTCCGAGCTGCCCCCGTTCCAGAGGTCCAGCGAGACGAAGTAAGTGTCCTGCCCTGCATCCAAAACATAACTGAAGTTATTTGGATTGGGCGATGCTTCACTGCCGCCGGGCACATCGCTCGGATCGACCACAGCACCCTCACCTTCGAACAGATATGGGAAGGCGGCCTGCCACGCGGCTTCTCCCTCGGAGGTGGGCAAGTATGCGTTGGCATCGTGGTTGCCACGCACGGGATAGAAGCCGATCCCATTCTCCAGTAATGGAGTGGCCAGCACTTCTTTTAAATACTCCAACTCGGTCAACTTGGCATCGCCACCGGAGTAACCATCGGTCACATCGCCAACGTGAATCGCAAATTCGGGCGCTTGCGCAATCAATTCGCGTGCGATGGCGGAAGCCTCATCGGTCGGCACTCCCAGTGTGCTGCCCTGGGTATCGGGAATCACTGCAAAGCGCAGTGCCAACTCACTGCCGGGCATGGCGGCACGAGCCAACTCAGCCGGCTCTTCCACCATGATTTCTAGAATCACGGTAGTGGTGCCTTCGTCATTGTCGGTGACAGAAATCACAAAGGTATTGAGACCAAAATGGCTGGCACTAGGCGTGCCACTCAGGCTGCCGTCAGCATGCACGATCAACCAATCCGGTCCGCTAACTTTGGCAAAATACATGGTATCGCCATCGGCATCACTCGCATATTCGGCCACGCTGGCGGCGTAATCGCTGCCAGCAAGCGCATGGGCCGTTTCGATGTGTTCACTCTCGAAAATAGGCGCATCGGGATGCAGGTCGGAGAGCAAGTTCATCCACAAGTCGAAACCGATGTCGGAGCTAAAGCCGTCGCGGTTATGAATCTCTACTGCGAGCACATTTTCACCCTCAACCAGTGCATCGGTCGCCACAGTAAATTCATAGAAGGTGCTCTCGGCCGCTCCGTCGGTAATGCTACTGGAGAAGGTCTCCGAGCTGATCTCACCGGCGGGCATGTTATCGCGAATGATTTCGATCCCATTGAGGTAGACGATCACGCCGTCATCGCGCAATACGCCGAACTCTAGCTCACGAACGGCTTCCAGATCTTCCAGCACGAAGGCTTTACGGAAGTAGTAGGTAATGTGCTTATCGTTGCTATCGGAGCCGTAGCTGAGCGTGGTGACTTCGTTGGAGTCGCCATAGCCGAACTTTGCGGGTCCTTGCGCCCAGGTGCTGTCGTCAAAAGCAGCGGCGCGCCATGCTGTGCCGGCATCGCTCCCATCATCAAGATAGGCCCAGTCGGCACCGGCGGTGATAATGGACTCACTCACCTTTGGAGTATTGTCCGATTCCAGGATGGCAGTCGCTTGCAGGTTGAAGCTTAAGTCGGAACTGCTGGCGTCGCTATTATGTAGTTCGACGGCCAATACATTTGTTCCAGTCACCAGCGCATCTGCGGCAACACTGAACTCAAAGTAAGTGCTTTCATCATCCCCACCCAGTGCAGAGGAAGCATAGGTCTGATAATTAACAGCGCCGCTAGGCATATTGTCGCGCAACAGCTCCTGCCCATTGAGATAAATGATCACACCATCATCCCGCAGCACTTCGATTAAGATCCCTTCGATCCCAGCGAGCGAGTCGAGCTCGAAGGCCTTTCGGAAGTAGGTGGTCGGATGCTTGTTGGCAGCATCTGTGCCATAGCTGAGAACTGTGGCCTCGTCACCGTCTCCGTAGCCGAACTCAGCCGTGCCGGTGGACCATGCACTGTCGTCAAAGTCGGTCGCTGTCCAGTCAGTGCCCAGATCGGATCCGTCATCGAGATACAACCACTGCGCATCTTTTTCAACAAATGGGGCTAATTCTGACGGGACGGTCTCGTCGTTGGCATACGCGCTCACCTCTTCGGCAGTCAGGCTGGCGGAGAAAACACGCAGCTCATCGATCAAACCATTAAATCCATAGTCATTACTGACCGACATGTTGCCAATGCGGAAGGGACGTTCTGCAGACAGCGTGCTTTGCAACGTATCAATCGTCACCGCGCGCTCGGCCACCAGTTGCCCGTTGACATACAGCAACACGGATTCACCGGGAACAAAAACCCCCGCGACATGCACCCAACCATCGGTGCCCTCGCTGGAGCGCACGGATAGGTTCACCGTATCGGTGGCGGTATACCCCACTCCGGCGGCAGTCACCTGAAAGCTTAATTGCTGGGTGTTCGAATGCGTCGTCTTCAAGACATACTGATCATTGGCCGCGCCGCCTGATTGATCGATACCGGCAATCACACCATAGCTGCTGACACCTTCCGGTTTCACCCAAGCGGACACACTGACCGCACCGGTCAAGTTAAGCGCCTCGGGAGTGCCCACCAGCACTTGATCCTCACTATTACCGGAAAAGCGGATCGCACCGTTGCGGTGCCCCACACTCTCCCAGGCGGCAGACGCCTGCAAGGTGCCTGAAATCCCATTACCGGAAAAATCTCCAGCACTGGTTCCGGAACCTTCATCGAAGGGCCAGTAGGCGACTAATCCCGCAGCTTCACCTTCGATCGGCTCAGCGGCTTCGGTCTGGGCACTCGCCTCGGCGGACCATTCTGTTTGACGCCCTCCGCTCACACCGGAAATACGATAGCTGTAGCTGGTATTGGGGGCCAGTCCGCTGTCATTGTAACTCGTGGCATCTCCTGCGAGTGCGCTGCTCACCACGAGGTAGTCACCTGAGCCGACTCGACGCTCCAGGATCAAATTATCATAGCTGGCGGAATCCAGATCCCAAGTGAGCGAAATACTGGATGTATCTTCAGCATTCGCAGTCAGATCGAGAATCGAACCGCTCAAGTATCCCAACTCGACACTTGCCAAATCAGACCACTCGGAAAAGGCATCGGCAATGGTCAAAGAGCGAATACGATAGCTGTAAGTCACTCCGCTAACAACTTCGGTATCTAAATAACTGATACTATCCGCCGCAAGTATTGCGACTGTCGCGTAGCCGGCATTCTCACCGGACGCACGACGCTGGATCTCCAAACTCTCCACCTCAGTGTCTGTCAGCGCCGACCATGTCAGGCTCACACCAGCACCGCCATCACCGGCACTAAAGTCTGCCGGCACTTCCAAATCTGCATTGGCCAATTGTGGGAAGTAGAGAGTGCGATTTGGCTCGCGGCCCTCCCCCTTGACCTCGATGCGGTCCGTCCAAATCTCAATTTCGGCATAGGCAGTGGTGTCAGCGGTTTCCACCATACCTTCCAAATTAATAAAGTGTATATCCCCACTCTGTCCGTAAGCACCCGAATGGTTATGCCCATTCATCCATGCACGGATATTGGAATAGTCCGCCAAGAGTGTCAGCAACTCACTGGCCTGAGGGCTAATGTGGGCCGTGCCGGGAGGATAAACCGGATAGTGGTCAAAAATGATGACCGGCTCTGAATTTTCCAGCGCGGCATCGAGTCCGTCGCGCAACCAGGCCAATTGCTCTGCGCTGTGGATACCGTAGCCCGCATCGTTACCATCGAGCACGAAGAAGCGCCAGCCCTCGACGACGAAGGTATAATAATTGGAGGGTATCTTAAGGGCTTCCACAACATCCTCCAAAGTGTGACTGCCAACCGCTAAGTCGTGATTACCGACGACTTGATAGCTGGGGTGAACCAGGTCATCCCAGATTTCCATCATCGGCTCGAAACTCTCAAAGTAGTTATCAATAAAATCTCCCAGGCAAATGACGAACTCCAGATCGCGCGTATTGAAGTCCTCCACCATCACCGGCAACTTCGTCAGGCTGTTGCGATAATAACGCGAACCGGCTGGATCCGAATCTTTATATTGCGGGTCCGCCACAGCACCAAAAGAAAAGAGATAAGTGCCCTCTGCAGGCGACGTTCCATCGCGATCTGCAAGCTGGATAAGTTCGCTGGCATCGAGCCCGACATTATAAATCGCAACTTGATCGATGGCTCCATTAAAACCATAGCCTGAGCTTTCTGTCATGTTACCGATGCGAAACGGCACCGCCTCACTCAGGGTGCTTTGCATGCTCTCCAAGGACGTCGCTTTCTGAGCGACTTCAACACCGTCGATATAGAGCAGCAGTTCTTCACCCGGCAGGAACACGCCAGCCACATGAATCCAACCATCCTCACTGGCAGAGGCACGATCGACGATTGATTGGGTATCACTCACCGATACCGCGCTGCCCCCGGCACCGGTCACTTGAAAGCTGAGATAACTGCTAGTCGCCCCCGTCGTTTTCAATACGTATTGGTCATTACTCGCACCACCGGACTGATCAATGCCGGCAATCACTCCATAACTGCTCATGCCATCGGGATGCACCCAAGCGGCAACCGTTACAGCGCCTGTGATATTCAAGGCATCCGGAGCTCCAAGTAGCAACTGGCTATCATCGTCATTGACGATCTGTAGCGCACTGCCCTCGACACCATCCACCCAACTCGCACTACCCGTAAGCGTGCCGATCAAATCATTTTCCGAATCAGTCGCAGTCGTGCCCGTGCCCTCATCAAAGTCCCAATAAGCGACGCGGCCGGACGCTTCACTCACGGGGTCTTCCAGAGCCGTGCCGGGCGCGGCGTGCAACTCAGCCACCGCAGTGCTGCTGATCGCGTAATCGTAAAGCTGCACATCATCGACAGCACCGTCCAAATAATAGGAAGTCGCCGTCGTCGTCATCGCTCCGATTTTAAAAGGCGCGACATCGATTTTTGACTGCAATTGTGCCGGCACATTAGTGTTTTCAGCCATCAATGAGCCATCCACATATAAACGTGCAAACTCGCCCGCTTGATACACCCCAACCAAGTGGATCCAGCCGTCGGCCGATGCTTCAGACAGATTTTTAAAAGTATCGGTCGAGTGTAAGGTGGCCGAACTGCCGCCCTCCCCGGTCACCTGAAAAATGATACGACCATCGCCCGAAGAAGCGGTTTTCAAGACAAACTGATCATTCGCAGTGCCGCCCGAGCTGTCGATTCCGGCAAAGATACCATAATTAGTGATGTCATTGTATTTCGCCCACACCGAAAGCGTCAACGAGCCCTGCAGGTTCAATGCATCCGAATCAAATTCAATGTAGTCACCCGATACGCCGGGGAAAACCGCCGCATTACCGGCCTTGCCGGCCCCCCAAACGATCGAACCGGTCAGCTCACCATCGATCCCTGCGCCACTGGCATCGGCAGCCACAGTGCCCGATGTTTCGTCCAGTTTCCAATGCGCCACCAGCCCCGCAGTGCTGGCGCTCGCAAGCGCAGTACAGAAGCTGCCAATTAAATATAGTTTTTTGAAATTCATCTTATATGCCTCGAATGAAATGCTCTTCACAAAATTGTCGGATGCTCACGGAAGCTGCCCGCAAACATCAAAGCTGCGGATCAATGAAGTGGAGAATCTACAAGTCAAACACTGGGACATAAGCTTAACCAAGGTCACAAATCGCGACATTTGACCGGTTTTCTTCACATTGCAGACGCAGCTTTCACATAAGATTTTCCAACGCCTTAATATCGCTCGTATCAGGAGGCATCCGCTCTAACGTCAATAACGACCGGCAGTTGCATAACAAAATATTCAGTAGATTTTCATTAAGTAAAAATACAATCAAAGCAGGACATAGATTAGGCAAAACAGGCCTTAAAAGATGAATTATGCATGATTCCAGAGCCGTTCGACTCATCGTAAATGAAATGTAACAAATCACTCAAATCAGTTGATGCCCCGGATTCCCGCCTGCAATGACCCGATTCACGAGCTAGCAAGCGTCCAATGATGCCGCTGCCACAGATATGCCCCGTCACACACTGTAATTTGTGTAGATTCCTGCTTTTTTAGCGTGGCATATGGACGACTTCTCTCTAACTATTTGCGAATTTATGCAAGCTATCGACTTAGACGCCCACTGGAACGAAATACGACGTCACGCCCATGACATCGTGGAGCGCGAACCTGCGCTCACGACTTTACTCAACGAAACGGTGCTCCACCGCGGATCTTTTGCGGAATGCCTGACCTTCCGCCTGACGCGCAAACTGGTAAACCATTCGGCGTCGATTGAGGTGCTGCATGATACCTTCATGGAAGCTTTCCTGCATCAGCCGGCCATTTTACAACATGTGGCCTGCGATATGATTGCAGTCAACGAGCGCGACCCAGCCTGCCCCAACGTGCTCACCCCCCTGCTCTACTTCAAAGGCTTGCAAGCTCTGATCTGCTACCGAGTCGCTCACTACTTGTGGAATCAAAAGCGCACTGAATTTGCGCTCTACCTCCAAAGCCTGATTTCGGAGACTTTCGCAGTCGACATCCACCCCGCAGCCAAGATCGGCTGCGGCATTTTACTGGACCACGCCACCAGCTTTGTGGCTGGCGAAACCACAGTCATCGAAAGCAATGTATCTATCCTGCACGAGGTCACACTCGGGGGCACCGGCAAAGAACGCGGCGATCGTCACCCCAAGGTGCGCACTGGTGTGCTACTCGGGGCCGGAGCCAAAATTCTGGGCAATGTGGAGATTGGCGAAGGCGCCAAGGTCGGTGCAGGCAGCGTCGTGCTTAAAGATGTGCCCCCACACACCAGCGTCGCCGGCGTGCCGGCACAAGTCATCGGCCAGGCCTCCGAAGTCTGCCCGGCACTCGGAATGTGCCACAAACTGGACTAATCTAGACAAAGCTAGACAAACGGTGAACCCGATATAAACACACAACCAATGAATTCATTGACACAGCTCGCAATGGGCAGCTCCCAGGATGCACTCTGGGCCCTCTGTTTCGCGGTCGGCGCCGGTTGCTTGCTTACGGTGCTCTCGCGCCGCTTACAATTGCCCACCATCGTCCTACTACTACTGGGGGGCTTTGCTCTAGGCCCGGAAGGTCTGGAGCTACTGGACCCCAATGCCTTGGGCGACTTACTGCCGATGATCGTCTCACTGGCAGTGGGATTGATCCTGTTCGAAGGCGCACTCACGCTGGACTTAAAAGAGTTTAAAGAAACTTCAACCGTCATCAAGCGCCTGCTCACCGTGGGGGTGCTCATTACCTGGCTCGGCTCTGGTTTGACCGCCTATCTGGTCTTTGATACCTCACCGGCCTTTGCCCTGCTGATGGGCAGCTTGATTATCGTGACCGGGCCCACAGTGATCGTCCCCCTGCTGCGCCGGATTCGGGTGCAACAGAAACTGGGTAGCATCCTCCACTGGGAAGGTGTGTTAATTGATACGATCGGAGTATTCACCGCGATTCTCTGTTTTGAATGGGTCGTGGAAGGCGGCGGCGCAGTCGCCATTCCGAGCTTCCTATTACGCGTGGCCAGTGGTGCCGCGATCGGCTTTATTGGCGGCTACTCCATCTACTGGATGATGAAAAAGCACTGGGTGCCGGATAACATCGCCAATGCCTTCGCACTCGCCAGCGCCATGCTGATCTTTGGGGCCACCGAACTCATTAAGCCAGAGGCCGGCCTACTATCGGTCACGATTGCGGGCATGATTGTCGGCATCAAAAAACCGCGCCAGTTACGTGAGATAAAAGCCTTCAAAGCGGAAATCGTCGACCTACTGATCGGCATGCTGTTTCTGCTATTAGTTGCGCGCCTGGAGCTCCAACAATTCATCGACTTCTTTACCATGGGAGGCGGCTGGGTCCTCTTTTCGGTGATCCTGATCATCCGCCCGATCAGTATCGCAGCCTCGGCATGGGGCACACCGCTCAATATCCGAGAAAAGGCGCTGCTCAGTTGGGTGGCTCCCCGGGGCGTGGTCGCCGCCTCGATGGCCTCACTCTTCGCCTTGAGCCTCAGCCACAATGACAATCCGGTCGGTGATCCGGCGCTATTGGAATCATTCGTCTATTCAGTGATCTGCGCCACAGTATTGATCCAAGGCTTGTCTGCAGGATTATTTGCTAAGATGCTGGGCCTCCAGCGCCCCGCTCCCAATGACTGGGTGATCATCGGCGCCCATCATTTTGGACGCGAACTGGCGCGTAAGCTGATGCGCCAGGATGAGCAACACGTATTGCTACTCGATACCAACGCCCGCAATATTGCACTCGCCAAAAAAGAAGGCCTGCCCGCCCTACTGCGCGATGGCATGGAAGCCGAGAAACTCTACGAAGAAGAACAGGCGCTCTTTGGCGCAGGTTACGTGCTCGCATTGACCGATAACATCGAATTAAACCAAATCTTAATGCAACGCTGGGGTGAAGTGCTGGATAACGAAAAAGTCTTTGGCTGGATCCCATTGGACAGCCCCACCACCGAGGATCAACTGACCGGACAGTCAGTATTTGGCGACCTATCACGCCCCGCCGTAATTGGCAGTGAACTGCTACAGGGCGAAAGTAATTTCGAAACAGTGCTGTGGGAAGAGGGCAAAAGCCTCGCCTCCGGCGACTGGCACCCGCTCTTTATCCGTCGTGGTAAACAACTCAAAGCCGTGCCCCACGACGCCAGCCTAAAAGAAATTGTGAAAACAGAAGACGAAGTTATATGCCTGCGCCGCGCAGAGGGCTTTTTACTACGCGCCCTCCATAGTGGCGGCTTACTTAAACTCGAATGCAATAGCATCGAAAGCCTCTACCAACAATTGGCTTATATCGCGAACGAGCATGTGCCCGCGATCTCTGAAGAAAAGGTGCTGGAAGATCTCGCCGAACAAGGCCGCGTCTTCCCAGCATTCCTAGGCCATGGCATCGCGATCCCCCACGTCTATTGCGAAGACTTGGATTACCGCATTTGCTTTGTCGCTCAACTCAATCAAGGTCTCACGATTCCAGGCCAGAGCGAAGCGATCGATTTCGTCTTCTTCATCATCAGCCCCAAGGGCGATAGTGAGGGCCACCTCGCGACCTTGGCCGACATTGCTAAAAACTGCCGGACCGAACGTATGCGCACGCAAATCAAGAGTGCGGAATCCGTCGACGATGTGATCGTCGCCATCGGAGGTTAAATTGAGAGGTCAGAAGCCCTCTGTCTTCTGACCTCTGAAAAGCTTAAAGAGCCTCCCCGCCTGTCTCTTCGGTGCGGATGCGCACAGCACTTTCTACGGGCAGCACGAAGACCTTGCCGTCACCGATCTTGCCAGTCTTGGCCGAATTCACGATAGCAGCCACAGCCGCCTCCGCGATTTCGTCTTCCACCACTGTCTCGATCATAGTCTTCGGTAAGAAATCGACGGTGTATTCACTACCACGATAGATTTCGGTGTGGCCCTTTTGACGTCCAAAGCCTTTGACTTCAGACACTGTGAGCCCGGTGACTCCGACTTCAGCGAGTGCTTCTTTGACGTCGTCGAGTTTGAATGGTTTTACAATAGCTTTGATGAGTTTCATAATAGTTCTTTCCTTTAGTTAAATACTTATGCGCTTATTCGAACTGGTAAGCAGTCTCACCGTGTTCAGATTGATCCAGACCAGTATGCTCGACTTCTACGCTCACACGCAAGCCTGTCGTGCACTTACAAAGCAGCACAATAATAAACGTAGCCACTGCAGACCAGAGGATCACTACGCCTAGCGCGGTGAGCTGAACGCCCAACTGCGGCAACATCTCGAAGTCGCCCAAGCCTCCAAAGGCTGGCAACCCAAAGACCACGACCAAGATCGTGCCCATAATTCCACCGACACCATGCACGGCAAACACGTCCAAAGAGTCATCAATCTTTAGTTTGTGCTTCACGATGCCACAGCCGAAGTAGCAAACGATCCCCGCGAGCACACCTAGGCATACCGCGCCCAATGGCCCCACATGCCCCGAAGCCGGGGTAATCGTCGCAAGGCCCGCCACCATACCAGTGACAATACCGACGAGCCCTGGCTTGCCGTTGACTTTCCACTCAATCGTCATCCAAGTCAAACTGGCCACAGCCGCCGAAATGTGCGTAACGAGTATCGTCATCCCTGCATTGCCATTGGCAGCCAGTTGGCTGCCCGCATTAAAACCAAACCAGCCGACCCATAGCATGGACGCCCCGATCATCACCATCGCCGGGTGATGCGGGATATGCAGCTTCTTGGGAAAACCATCGCGGGGGCCCAGCATTTTCGCCAACAACAGTGCGGAGATCCCGGCAGTCGCATGCACTACGATGCCACCAGCCAAATCGATCACGCCCATTTCTGCCAGCCAACCGCCCCCCCACACCCAGTAGGTCACGGGCGCATAGACCAGCACCAGCCACAGTGCCGTGAAAAGTAAAATGGCGCTAAATTTCATACGTTCTACAAAGGACCCGACAATCAGCCCAGGCGTGATAATGGCAAAAGTCATTTGAAACATGATAAAGATCGTCTCCGGAAAGTCCTCCTGCATACTCGCAGTCGTAATCCCCTTCAATCCCAAGTGCTCCAGGCCTCCGATCCAGCCACATGTGCCAGGTGCGAAGGACAACGTATAGAGCAGCACCACCCACAGCACTGAAGCCAAGCAAGCAATGGCGAAACAATGCATCAGCACCGACAGTACGTTTTGCGAACGCACCAGCCCCCCATAAAAAAGTGCCAGTCCAGGCAGCGTCATAAAAAGTACCAAAACCGTGGCCGTGAGCATCCAAGCGGTATTCCCCGAGTTGAGTGCAGGCAGCACTTCGGCGACCGGATCGCTTGCAATAATCGCAGTCTCGATAGAACTGAGATCCTGAGCCAATAACATTCCTGGCAGCAGTGCAGCCACCAAGAAAGCAAACATACACAATGTTTTCTTCATAATGAGGAGTTGTTTTTTCAATAAGACAGGCGCAGCGGCCTGAGGGGGCCGGAAGCAAACCGAAGCAATTCTCCCGCGACAAGCCATTTTTCAAAATGCATTTGCGCGTGGAATACCATCGACAAGCTAGAACTTCGACTCATTTTCAGCCGGAATGAATCACACCACTGAAGAAGCGCTCAAAGCGACCATCTACGATCTAGAACAACGCCTAGAGATCGCTCTACTGAGTGCCAATCAGGTCTGGTGGGAATGGGACATTCCAACTGGCATCTTAAAAACACACGCGGTTAAGGACTGCATACTGGGCTACGATCTTGGCAAAATCAGACATCATCTCGATTTCTGGATGGACGCCCTGCCCCCCGAAGAACGCGAGCCGGTCTGGGAAAGCTTGCAAGCGCACCTGCGCGGTGAAACGGAAATGTGGAGCATGGAGCACCAATACCGCAACCCACAGGGCGAGTATAAATGGGTGCTCGAGGCCGGACGTCTCATTTCACGTAATCAAGACGGCAGCCCCCTGCGCATGGTGGGCATCACACAAAACATCCACGAGAAAAAGCTCCAAGAAAAAGAACTCCGGAAGGCCAACGAACAATTGGCAGATGCACTCAAGTTCAAAGATATCGTGCTCGCCACCGCTTCGCATGATGTGCTCAACGCACTGACCGCGGGCTGGACCATGACTCAATTACTTAAGGAGAAAAGCGAACATCTAACAGAAGAGTTTGAGTTGGTCGAAAGCTCCTTAGCTCAATCGCGAAAACTAATTTCGAATATCTATGATTTCTCCCAAAGTAGCTTAATCGAAATGGAGCTCAACGAAGTCGATGTCACAAGCATCATTCGCGACACACAGGAATTCCACTCCCCGCTCGCCAAAAACAAACAATTAGACTTTGTAGTCAGCACTGTAGCACACAATCCCATACGAACCGACGCTTTAGCGCTACGGCGCATACTCGACAATTTGCTCGGTAACGCGATTAAATTCACAGAGACTGGCTACATCGCCATCAGTGATATCAGCAACGAAGACGAGCTCATCATTGAAGTCAAAGACAGCGGTTGCGGCATCCCCAAGGAGCAAGCACACCTGCTCTTCACCCCATTTAAAAAGCTGAACTCTAGCAATGAAGGTTCCGGATTAGGCATGAGTATTTGCCAAAACCTCGCCAGCAAACTATCTGGTCAGATCAGCTACTCTCCCAACGCCCCGCAAGGGACTATTTTCAGACTGAGCCTGCCTCGCGAACAGCCCGAGACGAAGTAAGCAATACCACTGCTTCCAACAGTGAACAACAGTGGCCCGACCTGCGGCCGCAACACCTCGTATACGCTTCAAGCAGCGCGCTCTATCACTCAATCGAACTGCTGGAGCCATCCAGATGTCTCCAGTCAACAGGAGATGCTCGGACGATTGCGACAACAGATATTAGAGCTACGATCCAGCTGAGAGCTGATGGAAAACTGTGCCCATTTAGCTAAATCTGCGAAAAGTCTTGAAGCACAACAGCGCTCGGACAAATTACTCCGCTTTTTCCAAATCTTATGAAAACACTGAAATTTGCAGTTCTCCCCGGTGATGGTATCGGCCCTGAAGTCATGGAAGTCGCACTCGACGTCCTCAAAAACGCGGGCGAAAAGTTCGGCTTTGCGCTGGATTATGAGCATGCCGACATCGGTGGCATCGCCATCGACAACCATGGCGTCGCCTTCCCCGACAGCACCAAGACTGTGTGCGAGAACTCCGAAGCGATCTTGTTCGGTTCGGTCGGTGGCCCCAAGTGGGAAAGCTTACCGCCCAAGGAGCAACCCGAGCGCGCGGCCCTGCTGCCGATTCGTAAGGCCTTCTCTCTCTACGCCAACGTGCGCCCCGGCCTACTCTACCCACAACTGACCGATGCCTCTCCATTGAAAAAAGAGCGCATCCCCAACGGCATCGACATCGTCTGCATTCGTGAATTGACCGGCGGCATCTATTTCGGTCAGCCCAAGTCCACCACTACTTTAGAAAACGGCGAAGAACAAGCGATCGACACCATGGTTTACAAGACCAGCGAGATCGAGCGCATCGCTCAAGTCGCGATCGACACCGCCAAAGCCCGCGGCGGCAGCGTCTGCTCGGTGGACAAAGCCAACGTGTTGGAAACCTCCGTGCTGTGGCGCAAGGTGGTGACTGAATATTTCGCCAAGCACGCACCAGAGATCAAGCTCAGCCACATGTATGTCGACAACGCCGCGATGCAACTTGCGCGCGACCCGAATCAGTTCGACGTGCTCTTCACCGAAAACATGTTCGGCGACATTCTCTCCGACGAGATGGGCGTGATTTGTGGTTCCCTCGGCATGCTCGCATCCGCCAGCCTCGGCGCGGAGCAGAACAGCCTCGGCTTCCCCTTCGGACTCTACGAGCCCTCCGGCGGCACCGCACCCGACATCGCCGGTCAAGGCATCGCCAACCCCTGCGCGCAAATCCTTTCCGCAGCGCTGATGCTACGCTACAGCTTCGGCGAAAACGAGGCCGCCGCCGCGATCGAAGCCGCAGTCGAGAAAGCCGTCACCGGCGGCATCCGCACCGGCGATATCGCCTTCGGTCTGGAATCCGTTGGTACGAAAGAAATGGGCGCAGCTGTTCTGAAGAACCTTTAGAACACGAGGAACGTCCAACATGCGGCATTGAACATCGAACACTGAACGTCCAACATCGAACATCGAACATCGAATGGCTTACACACAGGAACACTCCGAATGGGATAGCCTGCTGGCAGAGGAATCTGCCTCGATGTATGATTTGGAACACCGTTTATTAGACTTCTCTGTTCGCGCAATCCGCTTAACACGTAAGATTGAATCCAGCCAAGCGGGCACGCATATCGCCAAGCAATTGCTGCGATCTGCGACTGCCCCGCTGGCGAACCACGGGGAAGCACAAGCTGCGGAATCCCCGCGAGACTTCATCCATAAATTAAGGATCTCACTTAAAGAATTACGCGAGACTGAGCGTTGGATAAAGTTGACCAAGGCAGTGCCCTTAGTCGATAAACCTGAACGACTAAATGAGCTGCTCGACGAAACCGATCAGCTAATTCGTATTTTTGTAACTAGCATAAAAACCGCCGAATCAAGAGCAAGCTCCAGATAATAGACAAACTGTAGCATCATTCGATGTTCGATGTTAGACGTTCAATGTTCGACGTTCAAATTCTTCCCATTTTCCCAATTTCCCAATGAAATCATCCGCCGAAATCAAGAGCAAGCTCCAGATAACAGACGAACTGTAGCACCATTCGATGTTCGATATTGGGCGTTCAATGTTCGACGTTCAAATTCTTCCCATTTCCCATTTCCCATGAAATCATCCGCCGAAATCAAGAGCAAGCTCCAGATAACAGACGAACTGTAGCACCATTCGATGTTCGATGTTGGGCGTTCAATGTTCGACGTTCAAATTCTTCCCATTTCCCAATTTCCCAATGAAATCATCCGCCGAAATCCGTCAGTCCTTTATGGACTTCTTTGCCTCGAAACAGCACACCATCGTGCCGTCTGCTTCCTTGATGCCGCAGTCGCCGGGCTTGTTGTTTACCAATGCGGGTATGAATCAGTTCGTGCCCTACTTCCTCGGCACGGAAAAGGCGCCCTACTCTCCGCCGCGCGCAGCGGACACCCAGAAGTGCATCCGCGCCGGCGGTAAGCATAACGACCTGGAAGATGTGGGCTACGATACCTATCACCACACCTTCTTCGAGATGCTGGGCAATTGGTCCTTTGGCAACTATTTCAAAAAGGAAGCGATCGAATGGGGCTGGGAATTGATCGTCGATGTCTGGGGCGTGCCGGCCAGCCGCCTCTACGCCACCGTCTATGCGCCCTCCGAAGGCGACCCTTCCAGTTTCGATCAGGAAGCCTACGATTTCTGGGCCGCTCTCTTCGAGAAGAAAGGCCTCGATCCCAAGAAGCACATCATCAACGGCAACGTGAAGGACAACTTCTGGATGATGGGCGAGACTGGCCCCTGCGGCCCTTGCTCCGAGCTGCACGTGGACCTCACCCCCAACGGCGACAGCGAGGGCAAACTGGTCAATATGGACTCCGACCTCTGCATTGAGATCTGGAACCTGGTCTTCATTCAATACAACGCCGAGGCCGACGGCAGCTTCCGCGATCTGCCCGCCAAGCATGTCGACACCGGCATGGGCTTCGAGCGCGCCTGCTCGCTGATCCAAAACACCAAGGGCTTTACAGACTTCTCTCAAAAGCCCAGCAACTACGCGACCGACGTCTTCCAACCGATCTTCCGCAAGCTGGAAGCACTCAGCGGCAAGACCTACGCCGACATCTATCCTGAATCGGTCGAGAGTGACAAATCACAACTCTCCACCGAGATGAAGGAAGCCATCGCTTTCCGCGTGATCGCCGACCACATCCGCACACTCGCATTTTCCCTGGCCGATGGCATTCTGCTTGGCAACACCGGGCGCAACTATGTGTTGCGTCGCATCCTGCGCCGCGCGGTGCGCTACGGCCGCACCCTCGGCTTCTCCAGTGCACAAACCTTCCTGCCCGAACTGGTCGACACCTTGGTCGATGAAATGGCAGGCGTCTTTCCCGAGCTCAAAAACCGCGCCGCAGCGATCAAAGAAAATCTACAGCGCGAAGAAGCCAGCTTCAACGAAACTCTGGACCGTGGCTTGGCCATGTTTGAAGAGGAAGTCGACGGCCTAAAAGGACAACTGAGTGGCGAGTTTGCCTTCAAACTCTACGACACCTTCGGCTTCCCGATCGACCTGACTCAATTGCTCTGCGCCGAGCGCGCGCTCAAAGTCGACATGGACACCTTCGAGAAATTGATGGAGCAGCAACGCGAACTCGGCCGCAAAGCCCGCACCCAACAACTCGTGCGCGCCGCGGACATCGCCACCGAGGCCAGCACCGAATTTACCGGCTTCGAAGAAGATAGCAGCTCCGCCACTGTGCTGGAAATCCACACACAAGAAGACGCCCTACTCGTCATAACCGACTGCACCCCCTTCTACGCAGAAATGGGCGGACAACTCGGCGACCAGGGCACCCTCACGCTAGGCGATGCTGAATATCCCGTCAGCGCGGTGCAACAGCTCAGCGCCGCACGCGCCCACAGCCTGCCCGTGGATGCCAAGATCGCCGTGGGCGACCAAGTCACCCTCAGCATCGATCCCAACCGCCGCCGCCCGATCGAAGCGCACCACACAGCGACACACCTGCTCCACTGGGCATTGCACGAAGTCGTCTCCACCGACGCTTCGCAACAAGGCTCTAGTGTCTCGCCAGAGCGTCTGCGCTTCGACTTTAACTCCGGCGCACTCACGCCCGAGCAGATCGATCAGATCGAGTCCAAAGTCAACGCTCACATCGAAGCCGGCGAACCCGTCAGCTGGATCGAAGTGCCCCACGACGACGTCAAGGACCGCTCTGACATCCAACAATTCTTTGGCGACAAATATGGCGACAAAGTGCGGGTCGTACAAATCGGTGGCCAACCTCAGCAATTGGACGGCTACTCAATGGAACTCTGCGGCGGCACCCACGTGCGCAACACCAAGGACATCGGCTTATTTAAAATCAAATCCGAGGGCGCCATCGCTTCCGGCATCCGCCGCATCGAAGCCGTTTGCGGCATCGCCGCCTACGATTGGACTCGCAGCGTGGTCGAGAAATCCGCCGAAGAAAAGAAAGAGCTACGCAACCGCCTGAATGCGCTCAACGAGCAACTCAGCGCACTCGACGCCGAGCCGGTCCACTTCCCACAGTTTCCGCACATCATGACCGGTATGCTGGATAAGGGCAGCTTCGAGCAAAAGAACCAAGTCTTCAAAGATCTACTGGCACACCTGCAAGGACTCAAAGCCGCCACCGTGGAAGCCGACAAAGCGCTCAAAAAAGCACAAACCGCCGGCGCGGCCAAGGCCGCCCACGCCATGCTGAGCGAGCTCGACCTTTCCGGTAATCTTGTCATTGCCACCCAAGGCCCCGCCGCACTGCTGCAAGAATTGCTCAATGGGCTGAAGTCGCAGCAATTTGCGCAAGCCGCCTTCCTAATCGTCGACGACGGCGAGAAACTCTACCTCGGCGCCCTCTGTGGCAGCAGCGCCAAGGACAACGGCCTGATGGCCGGCAAGCTGATCCAAAGCCTCGCGCCCATCGCCGGCGGTAAAGGCGGCGGCAAGCCCGACATGGCCCGCGGCGCCGCCCCCGAGCGCGACAAAGCCGAAGAATTGGCTACGAAAGCAAAGGAAGCACTCAAATGAGGGATAATTGCATTTAAAAGCCGAATATACTCTTCACAAAGCTCCAAAAGCTAGGTTTCGGTGGCGGGGCTGGCAAGGGCTGGGAGCTGGCGGGATCGGTGGAGGGCTCAACATCACTGGCCTCGGCGCTGGCGACGCTGGGCTCGTAACTTAATTCCAATCGGTAATCTTGAATACTGGGACGCTGCGCCACGGCGGCTTCGACAGTCTCACGGAGTTGGCTCAAGTAATCCTCGCCGATGGATTGCAGTAAAATGGGGCCGTAGTAATAGTTGAGTGATTGGTGTTGGTAGATCACATACCAGCCCGCATCCAGCTTGGCGGGATCCTCAACCAGCTCGCCAGGATAGCGTTGATCAAAGTCAGCTTTAGAGAGAAAGCTCATATAAGGGATCGCTGTCTCCTCCAGCACCCGCAGGGGCTCGGCCCTAACTACTGTGGCCGAGCCGATGAATGCGAGCATGAGAGCCCACTGGTATCGCTTAAACGCCGCAGGCCTCCGGCGAGCGGACAGGCCACGCACGCACGCCAAGATCTGCGACGAGCGGACACGTCTCTTAAATCTCATGCTTCTAATCTGTCTCATACACCTAATTCTCAATTTCTAATCCCTAATTCCTAATTTCAAACACTCACAGCCCACTCGGAAGGTTGGTGCCGTAGTCGCCGCTTCCGCTGCCGCCGCCCACTTGCGAGCCTCCCGTTGTATTTTGGCCGGCAACAGCCTCGGTGCTGTTACCGGTGCTGGTCGAAGTCGAAGGACCAGTCGCCCCCGACGCGCTGGACGCAGGCACACCGGTCGTGGAGGTGGGCACAGTGCTCGCGGAGCTAGCACTGTCTTTAGAACGATTGACTTCGACCGTCTCTTGCGAGCTCACGCCACCGAAGCCGAAGTCTTCAAAATTACGCGGCTCTTCTCCACCACCAGAAGCGCCACCAGAAGCGGCACCAGAAGCGCCGGCCTGCCCACTCACAGGCGCCTCATCGGCGGGTGGCAATGCAGCGGAACTGTTGCCAGCACCGGCGGGATCGCTTGTCTCCGTCGAAGGCGAGCTGCTGCCGCTGGAAGCACTCGCTCCGTCTTTGGAACTCTGATTCGCCACAGTTTCACCACCTCCGGTGCCACCGATATTCTCGAAGTCACGCGGAGGCTCATTTAGATTTTCAGAGCTGGCCCCCGCAGTCGGCGCTGCAGCGGAACCGCTACTTTCACCGCCCCCCGCCTCACCGGGCTCTGGCGTATCGGTCGACTCTGAGGCCGGTGGAGTCGTTGGCGGATTGACGCGGCCATCAAAAAGATCCGGATCAGGCGCAGCGTGCAGCACGACAGCAGACAAAATCAGCGCCCCGCAAGACAATCCTAAGCGGGCAACAATGTCTCGCCAAGCACGCGAAGGCTCAAAATGTGCGAGCTTGCATCGCGAAGCTGCAGCGCTCCAACGCGGCGAAGAGGGCTCTATAACTTTTCGGTGCATTCGACAGTAATGGTGGCATTGGGATGGCGCGCATCCACTTTGAATTCGATTTCGACGCTCTCATAGCCTGAGCGAGTGCCGCGCACTTTATAGACATCTGGAAAGAGTTTAAGTTCTTCTGTTTTGAAGCGATCGGGCGGCAGAACGCCAATGATGCTGACATAGGTGCGCTTATCGGATTTGATCGTCACATTAACTTCTTCGCTCTGCGCCTTAAGACTGGCTCGAATACGGGCTTCTTCAGTGAGCTGACTGGGCGCTACATTACTAGGGCGACTGGACATGGCTTCATTAAAAAGCTTCGCCGCCAATGGGAAACGCCCCTCTGAAATATATTTCTCAGCCGCCGTGATATTTTGACTATAACGAATATTAGCCAAATAAAGACTGGAGGCTTTTTCTAAGCCTGTGCGCGCCTCCTTGGAATCGGGCGCAATTGCAACGGCTTCTTTATAAAAATTACGTGCGGCTTCGTAACGCCCGGCGCGCAGTGCGTCGTAGCCATCACTGAGCAACACATCCAGCCGTGCAGCTTTGTATTTTTCTTTGAGTTGAGCGAGGCGCGCCTCCTGCTCTGTAGAGGATTTAAGCTTTAAAGCAGCTTCTACGGAAGCGATGGCGCTGGAAAAGTCGGCCGCTTGCTCGGCAGTGAGTGATGCGTCGATCAGTGCTTGATACTCACGATCCAAGATGCGGGCTTCGAGCGAGGCGCGTTGATTGCGAATGAATGGGTTCTGGGGATTCTCGGCCGCGAGACGTTCCAGTTGCGCGAGCGCCGCCTCCAAGTCGCCGCTCGCTTCGAGCGCACGGATTGCTTTGACTTCTTCAGCGATGCCCTCGAGTGCGGTCACCATGACGAGTCCCTCAGTTGCGGCGGCGTTGGCCGAATCGAGCTCCAAGACCGATTCGTAGGCCGTGCGTGCGGCAGTCAATTGATAGTCTTCCAGCGCCTGACTGGCCGCTTCCAGTAGGCCAGCAGTCTGTTGTAGCGCGCGCGCCTCCAGATCGCCCAGTATGGCGCTGGTCATTTCGAAGTCGTCGACACTGCGCTGATATTCCCCCGCGTTGAGCGCACGTAACGCAGTATTATACGTTTCCACCGCCTCACGGTAGGTGTTTTCAAAAGCGGACTTCAGATAATCAAGGCTTTGCAATTCTGCATAGGTGCTGTCATTGAGCGCACGCGCTTGATCGGCCAGCGCCAAGGCAGCCAATTGGCTCTCGGCACGTTGTACCACTGAGTTGTAGTGCAGCGCTGCATCCTCCAGTGCTCCCTTTTGCAGAGCGACTGCGCCCTTACTGGCGTCGCGCTTGAGGCTGGCGATAAAATCGAGCGAGACATCTCCCTGGCGCAAAGCTTCGGCTAGGTCTTGCTCGATCAGGCGATCGGCCTTCTCCGCCAACTGCCTTAGGTCAAAATCAATTGCTTCGCTCGTGTTTTTGACTGCACTGCTCTCTGAATTTGCCTGCTCCGAGCCACTCGAAGCTCCCAAACGACTAAAAAGCAGTAGCAACAATGGTAGAACGATCAATGCCGCCAGTACCATGGCGACGATTACGACGGGTTTTTTATTGCGTGTCATAGATAAAATAGAGTGAAAGAATAATAGAACGCGTAGGCGGAATGGCCATTAGAAAAACGCGCTTCCCGATATCTTACTTTTAAGGGCTTATTCTTGCTTGCATGGGAGTGCAAAAAAAACAGCCTTGCGCCAATTTATGCCAAAACGCACCGACATACAGACTATTCTTATCATTGGTTCCGGCCCGATTGTAATCGGCCAGGCCTGCGAATTCGACTATTCCGGCACTCAAGCTTGTAAAGCGCTGCGTGAGGAAGGTTACAAAGTGGTGCTGGTTAACAGCAACCCGGCCACGATTATGACCGACCCCGAGTTTGCCGATGTCACTTACATCGAGCCGCTTACGGTTGACGCCCTGGAGAAGATCATTCTCAAGGAAAAGCCAGACGCCCTGCTCCCCACCCTCGGTGGCCAGACGGGACTGAACCTTTCGATGGATCTGCACGATGCGGGCATTCTCGAAAAGTATGGCGTGCAAATGATCGGCGCCAAGCCGGAAGCCATCATCAAGGGCGAGGCGCGCGATATTTTCAAACAGGCCATGCTTAAGATCGGCCTGGACGTGGCACGCTCGGCTACCGTCAATAACCTGGCGGACGCGCTCAAGGCGGCTGACGAGTTGATCGGTGACTTCCCCATCATCATTCGCCCCAGCTTCACGCTCGGTGGCTCTGGCGGCGGGATCGCTTATAATCGCGAAGAATATGAGCGCATGGTGCAAAACGGCCTCGATATGTCGCCCACCACCGAAGTGCTGGTCGAAGAGTGCTTACTCGGCTGGAAGGAATACGAGATGGAGGTCATGCGCGACCACAAGGATCAGTGCGTGGTCATCTGCTCGATTGAAAATTTCGACCCGATGGGCGTCCACACCGGTGACTCCATCACGGTGGCACCGGCCATGACGCTGACGGATAAGGAATACCAGCTGATGCGCGATGCATCCTTCGCATGTATCCGTGAAGTCGGCGTGGAAACAGGTGGCTCGAATATCCAGTTCTCGGTCAACCCCAAGAATGGCCGCATGGTCGTGATCGAAATGAACCCGCGCGTTTCGCGTAGTTCGGCGCTGGCGTCGAAAGCAACGGGCTTCCCCATCGCAAAGATCGCGGCTAAGTTGGCTGTCGGCTATAGCTTGGACGAGCTGCAAAACGACATCACGCGTGAAACTCCGGCCAGCTTCGAGCCGACGATCGACTACGTGGTGACGAAGATCCCTCGTTTCACATTCGAAAAATTCATCGGTGCCGACACGACATTGACTTCTGCCATGAAATCGGTGGGCGAAGCCATGGCCATCGGCCGCACCTTTAAGGAGTCCTTCCAAAAAGCTCTACGCTCGCTGGAAATCGGCGCCAAGGGCTTTGTCGGCCCGGCTAAATTTGCAGAGAAAATCACCGATATGCAGGCCATCCGCCAAGGCATCTCGATTCCAACTTGCGAACGTGTCTTCTGGTTGCGCCACGCGTTACTCAATGGCATGACCGACGAAGAGATCTTCGAAGCCTGCGCACTGGACCCATGGTTCATCGATCAACTCCGTCAGCTAGTCGACATCGAGCTCGAACTTTCTAAGAGCAGCCTGCCCAAGCTCGACGCGGAGCTCATGAAGAGCGCCAAGGAAGCTGGCTTCAGTGATGCGCTGATCGCGGATCTGGTCCACTCCAACCGCCAAGCGGTGCGCAAACGCCGCGAGAAGCTCGACGTGATGACCAACTATCGACTGGTCGACACCTGTGCAGCCGAGTTTGAAGCTTTCACGCCCTACTACTACTCTTCCTACGGCTCCGAGAATGAAATCTCAGTGACCGACAAGAAGAAGATCATGATTCTAGGCGGCGGCCCCAACCGAATCGGTCAGGGCATCGAGTTCGACTACTGCTGTGTGCACGCTTCCTTCGCACTACGCGAGGCAGGCTACGAGACCATCATGGTCAACTCCAACCCCGAGACAGTCTCCACCGACTACGACACCTCGGATAAACTCTTCTTCGAGCCACTCACACTCGAAGACGTGCTTGAGATTTACTATCAGTCCAAGTGCGATGGTGTGATCGTGCAGTTTGGCGGCCAAACTCCGCTCAACCTCGCCACCGAGCTAGAAGCTCACGGCGTGAACATCATCGGCACCTCGCCTTCGATGATCGACGCCGCCGAAGACCGTAACCTCTTCCGCGACATTCTCGACCGCGTCGGCCTCAAGCAGCCAGAAAACCGCATCGCTAACTCACTGGAGCAAGCCTACGAGCTAGCAGGTGAGATCGGCTTCCCGATCCTGCTTCGCCCCTCCTTCGTCTTAGGTGGTCGCGGCATGTTCATCGTCTACGACATGGACGAAATGAAGAAGATCGTGCGCGAAGTGTTCGACGTCGCTCCAGGCACTCCCGTGCTGCTCGACAAGTTCCTCGAAGATGCGTATGAGCTCGACGTAGACTGCATCTCCGACGGCGAGACCACCGTGATTGGCGGCATGCTGCAACACGTCGAATTCGCAGGTGTGCACTCCGGCGACGCCGCGATGGTCATGCCTCCGCACACACTCTCCGAGTCGATTCTAGAGACAGTTCGCACCGCGACCTACGCGCTAGCCAAAGAGCTGCAAGTGGTCGGCTTGATGAACATACAATACGCGATCAAAGACGACGAACTTTACATCATCGAAGTCAACCCGCGTGCCTCCCGCACCGTGCCCTTCGTGTCTAAAGCGATCGGCGTGCCTCTCGCGAAATTGGCCTCCCGCATCATGGCCGGCGAAAAGCTCGTCGACCTCGGCTTTACCGAAGAAATCATTCCTCCCTACTGGGCGGTTAAAGAGTCCGTCTTCCCCTTCAACCGCTTCCCTGGCGCTCCCATCATGCTCAGCCCGGAAATGCGCTCCACAGGTGAAGTTATGGGACTCGATAAGGACCTCGGTGTCGCCTTCGCAAAATCACAGATGGCGGCCAAGCCTGCGCTGCCCGATTCTGGCGACGTCTTCATCAGCGTCAAAGACGGCGACAAAGAGCGCGCAGTCGGAATCGCCAAGGGACTCAGCGAGCTCGGCTTCGGCATTCTGGCCACAGCCGGCACAGGTAAGCTCTTCAAGGAAAACGGCATCGAAGTCAAAAACGTCTGCCGCCTGAGTGAAGGTCGCCCCAACGTGATTGACCTGATCAAGAACAACAAAGTTTGCCTGATCATCAATACACCGCAAGGCACCGTGCCACGTCAGAACGAAAACGAAATTCGCACCGAAGCGGTGAAGCACAATATCTGCATCATGACCACCATCTCGGCCGCCTCTGCAGCCGTTGACGGCATCAAAGCGATCCGCGAGAAAGGCTACGAAGTGCGCTCGATCCAAAGCTACAGCCAAGAAGCGAATCCAAAGTAAGGAATCGCTAGCCCTTATATAATCGTCACTGCAGACAGAATTCAATCGACGGACTGCCTAACGAAAGTTAGGCAGTCTTTATGTTTATAAGAGTCTTACTACTTTTAGCAGCGATATGCTGCCTTAACGCATCCTCATGGGATATGATTGGAGGCATCGGCTGGGGCACAATCGGCTGGGACGAATGGGTGGCAGGCGATACTGCCAGCTTAATGGAACTGGAGGAATCGACTATATATGCTCCCGACGACGCGTCAGAGGGTCCTTACTTCACGACCTATACAGGCACAAACTATTCCTTAGAAGGTAGTGTTATATTCTGGGGGCTCGACGATTGGGTCAATGAAGACAGCTCGGAGCAGAGCTATGAAATCGAGTTGATCAATGCCCCTGCAAACCTACAGGTTCATCCAATAAACTCCAGCTACGAGAGCAAATACCTCATAAGCTGGACAGCTCCAAACGTCCCCACAGCCACGGAGTATACATTTACAGTAAGTGTCACCATCTATTATGCTGAGGAAATCACCGAAGAGCTACAAGGCACAATCACTCTAACTGTGCTCCCCGCACTCCCCCATATATCCAACAGCAACCTACTCACACAGGGATTTCGCATCCAGGATGACCCAGAAGATATTTATGAGCTGCAACTAGAGGTGGGCGATCCAGATGAAAGCTCCAGCGCAAGTCAGCTGACACTGGAGACGCAAGATCCACGCTTCAGTTTTGAACGTGTCGTCACTGAGTATTGGTCGAATTGGGTCTTTGAATGGAACGATGCCTATCCAGCACCTCAGGTTTCCGAGCTCGTGCCACTACGCTTTTGGATGCGCGATCTGCATGACTCCCAAGAGCGTTGGACACTGAGCGAGCAAGAGCTCATGATCTTTGGCTACGACTATGAACGGGCCCACATCGATGCGCCCGCCCCCGCCGAAGAAGCTTACTTCGGAAGTGCCATAGAGCTGATGCAGCCACAGATCGGCCTGCCCGTGACCGCATTCATTCAGGAGGCAGACTCACGCCAGGTGCATATTTATGAGCAATCGGCTGCAAACGGGACCTGGCAACACACGCAAGCTCTAGTGAGCCCGGTAGAAGAGGTCGACTTCGGAGCCTCGATCACATCCTATGCAGACTTACTCGTCATCGCCGCCCCCGAGAGTGATTTTCCCCTAAACTGCCGAGTCTTTATCTATCAACGTGCCAGCGAAACGGGGCAATGGTCCCTGCTGCAAACCTTAATACCTGATAATGAAGATCAAGCCGCGGCCTTCGGCGGCACAGTGGCCTTGGATCAGACGCCCATCGGCCCCAGCCAATATATTTACACACTGATGGTATCAGCCGACCAAGCACTCACAGATGATGTAGCGACCGGAGCCGTATGGGTCTACGAAGCCAGCGACACGAGCACCCCGGTGTTCAGTAAAACTCAGATTATCGTGCCCCACGACGCCGAAGAGGATGACTATTTTGGCTGGCCTCTAGCACTCCATGGTGAGCTCGCCGCGATCCCTTCTAACGAAGACGACGACCTCAGCAAAAACTCTGGCGCAGTCTACGTCTACCGACGCCAGACAAGCTCTGGACAATGGCAACTGGAGCAAAAGCTCAAGGCCGACGATGCCGACTACGACGATCTATTCGGCGAGCGTGTCGCCATCTCAGATCACGGCATATTTGTCTCCGCCTTCCGCAAGTGGCAAGGCAACACCCCGCTCGGGGCCGTTTATCAATTTGAGTATGAAGGCGGCACTTGGGCTCAAACACGCCGTATCCGCACGGTCGAAGAAGCAAGCATGGATGAATACATCCAATGGGACTACAGCGCATACCTGCGTCAAATATATACAGTCAAACACTTCGGCTCCTCCCTCATCGCCGAAGGCGACACAGTCCTCATCGCAGGACTGCGACAAGGCTACGGATGGACTGCGATGGATCGCTCCATGGTCTATCAATTCGAATGGGACGAAAGTGCCAACGATTGGCAAGAAGTGCGCGCACTCTGCAGTCGCGATAGCGACCAGCCCGACAAGCAAGGTGACTTAGGTAACAATTTTGGGAATGCACAAGCGCTCACAATGAAGGGCGACACCATTCTCGCAGGCGACCTCGGTCTGGACCTCACTGGCCTGCCCGACGCGGGGCGCGTCTACAGCTTTGCCCGCGCAGTCTCCACTGCCACAGCGACCGCGGCAGACCAGCAAACGTTTTTCGCAATGCTGGCCAGCCAAGCGCCCGGGCAGAGTGCTCCCACCGACGATGCCGATGGCGACGGCTGGCTCAATATAGTTGAATTTCACAGTGGGACCGATCCGATGCTCGCCAATCCAGCTCCACTCAGCTCGACCCAACATGTGGACTATCCACACTTACCCACCTTCTCCTTCCTCAGCTCACGGACGCACGCAGCAGCCCGCCCGCGGGTCATGTATTCACGCAACTTAGCGCCCGATTCATGGGCCGAACTCCCCAACGCACGCTACCTGCCCGACCTCAAACTCGGCGACTCGATGCAAAAAACCATCGATCTCAGCCCCTACCAAATCGACGAACAGCCACTTTTTCTACGCTTACAATATCCTATGGCCGAATAAGTACAGTCACTTAAAACCCTCAACTTGAAGAGAAAGACACTCTACAGCAAGATATCGAAGTATTGAATGGGGTCGCTTAGCCCCAAAACGCCGCCCAACACCACTTAAAAAAACTATAAGCCTCTGCTTTTACTCTTTATTCTACTAGCTCTAAACTGGCGTTCAGATCGGCGTTTGAATCGAGGCCGGCATAGAAAGTAAATTGACCGGGTTCGATCGTGAGCTCGCCCTGACGGTTATAAAACCCGAGGCGCTTGGTGGGGATGCGAACCTGCACGACTTGGCTCTCTGCGGCGGCCAAAGGCACCCAAAGGTGGTGACATAGGAAACGGGTGGGACGCGCGAGGCTGGCGACGTGATCGTGCGCATAGAACTGGAGTAGGGCTTTACCCGCGCGTGGACCTGTGTTGCTAACACGCAGGGAAAGCTCAACCGTCTCTGCATCGCATGGATAGGAGGACGCGTTCACACTGAGCTCTGCGACTTCAAAGGATGTATAGCTCAAACCGTAACCAAATGGTAGGCTGGGCTGGTCGACTTGATCAATATAACCATTGGACCATGGGCGACCGGTGGTCTTGCGATTGTAATAGATCGGGATTTGCCCAGTGGCACGTGGGAAGGTGATGGGCAAATGTCCACGGGGATCGTGGGCACCGGTCAGGGCATCAAACACCCCTGGGCCGGCTTGCACACCGCCGTGGAAGCTGTAGAGCACGGCATCGGCACAGCGCATGACACGCTCAATCAACAAGGGGCGACCGGCTGTGATGACGACGGTTAAGGGCAGCCCGATCGCGGCCAGTGATTCGACATACTCGACTTGCCCGGGCGGCAGGCTGAGGTCGGAAACACTAAAATGCTCACCGCCACGTGAGCTATCCTCTCCGATAAAGACTACGATTTGGTCGATCTGGTTGGACTTATGATTGTGCGCCATGGCGAGACCTTGATCCATCAAGGCGGGATCGTGGGTCACGTAAGCCTCACTCCCCCACTCGGCTGCAAATGCGGCTTGATAGGTCGTGACATCGCCGGGTTGGCCATCCATCGACCAGGTACCCAAGAGCGGAGCTTGTGCGTGCAGCAAGGGACCGGTGAGCAATGTCTTTCCACTGCTGCGCTGGAGTGGCAAGGTGGCGGCTCGATTCTTTAAGAGCACCGCACTTTCGGCGACTGCCCGGCGAGCCAGCGCTTGATCGGAAGCGTGAATCTCGAGCGCTTCGGGTTCAACAGGCGTGTAAGGATCTTCGAACAAGCCATACATCAACTTGACTCGTAAGACACGGCGCACGGCGTCATCCAAGCGCTCTGCAGAAACGGCCCCGGACTCTAACAGCGACTCCAAAGAGTCTAAGAAGCAGCGCGTCACCATCTCCATATCCATACCAGCGCTGAGCGAAATACGTGCGGCCTCGCGATGATTGGCGGCGATACCGTGCGAGATGAGCTCTTCTACGGCTGCCCAGTCACTGACTACAAAACCGGCAAATCCGAGTTCTTCTTTCAGTAATTCGGTAAGCAAGCGGTGGCTGCCAGAGGTGGTCTCACCGTTGAGCTCGTTGAATGAGCTCATCACAGTCATACAGCCACGATCCAGCACTTCGCGGAACGGAGGCATATACACATTGCGCAGACTGTGCTCAGTAATTTCTGTGGTCTCATAATCACGTCCGCCTTCGGAAGCTCCGTAACCAATAAAATGCTTCGCACAAGCGACTACGCGCTTGGATTGCTTCATTTGTTGCAATTCTGAACCTTGGTAGCCTTCGACGGCCGCGGCCCCGAGTTGTCCGGTCAAGTATGGGTCTTCGCCATAGCCTTCGACCACACGTCCCCAGCGAGGGTCACGTGCGATGTCGATCATGGGAGAAAATGTCCAATGCACTCCACGCGCGGAAGCTTCACGTGCAGCAGCAGTAGAGCACTCTTTGACTAGCTCAGTATCCCAAGCGCAGGCTTGCCCGAGTGGCACCGGCATGACTGTACGGCAGCCGTGTATAATATCTCGCCCGTAAATCATCGGGATGCCTTGCGGGCTTTCTTCAACTGCGATGCGTTGCAGTTCATTTAAATCGGCGACGCTCAAGGCGATCTGCTTCTCATTGCCCGCAAATGCAGTGGATGCGAGGATCAAGGACCCCACACGCCCAGCCCGGATGCGTGACTTGAGCTCCTCCAAATTTTCACATTCGGCCTTTTCTTGAAAGAGCTGCCCAATTTTCTCTTCCACGCTCAACATGGCAAGAATCGCATCAACGCGTGCTTCAATCTTAGGGTTTAATAATGTCTCTTTCATAGTATAAATGATACGCTCACTGAAATGAACCCGATCGTATTAGGAACGAATGACGGCGACTCCAAAGGGCTCGATTTGCAGAGTTCCGTCACAGCTCTGATCTGTCAAAATATTTTGCCCACAAGCTAAGGCGGTGACCTCCTTGGGCTCGGGATAATTATTCAACACAAAGGTCAAACGACGGTCCGCAGCATAGCGTTCGATGATACAAACATTCGTATCCGATCGCCCGAGCGGCTGCACGTCTGCCACATCACAGAGGCGCTGCATGAGCTCCATCGCGGAGGCTTCGTTCAAGAAAGTGCCGAGGTAGTAGGCCTTGCCTGCTCCAAATTCATTGCACGACAGACCCACGCAGCCCTCCGCGGCTTCCGTTTGCGGGTTCTGCTCGAAGTGCCAATGCGCGAGCGGCTCGGCATCGGTGCATTGAATAATCTCGTAATAATTCGCATCCATCTCGAGCCCTGCACCTTGCAGCTGCATGCGCCGGTGTTCTGTTTTGCCAAACTCCTCGACTGTGATCCCCAGCACCCGACTCAATAGGCCGGGAGGTGTTTGCTCGATGGCATGATTATTGACATCGCGCTGACCGCTGGTGGCAGTGACCAGTAGCACCCCACCCTGCGACACAAATGCTTCAATTTTCTCTGCACGTTCGGCATCCATCACAATCGCAGAAGGCACAATTAACAGCTTCAAACCAGCATAACTGTCGGCTTCATTCACATAGCCAACCGCCACTTTCTGACGCATCAATGTGCCTAAGAGCAACTCACGCTGCGCATCAGGTTGTGGGCGCGAAAAGCTGAGCACGCCTTGCGCGTGATCTTGCTCATAACTATGGCTGATGCCGACCTCGACGCGCTTAGTGGTGCCCAAAATGTCCGCACCAATCTTTTTCAGTTCCGCGCCTTCTTGTGCAAACTCTTCGAAACGGCGACGTGGCACATTGTCGTGATCCAAGATACCGTGCCAATGGATTTCCGCTCCGTAGCGACACGTGCGCCAACGGAAGTGCAACATACCATCCGCACCATGCGCAATCGATTGATAGGCCCACAAGCGCATGCGTCCCGGCTCAGGTGTGGGTTGTAAAAAGTCGATTTGCCCGCCTGGGCCGCCGCACTGCTCCGGCACGATGTAAGTACCGGTCGCTTGTCGGCAGCGCTCATTGAGCTGACTGCCGCCGATGAAGTCCTCCGGCTTGGTGCCCCAAAATGCAGGATACACATCGACCGCGAGGAAGTCTAAGTCCTCGGCAAATTTGTAATAATCGATATTGTAGAAGACACCATTGTGCGTGATCCACCAATCAGGATTTACCTCACGCAGAATCTCCACCTGTTCGCGTTGAAAGGCGGTGACAGAGTCGCTCAAAAAGCGACGAAAATCGAGCAGTGCACTGGGATTACAAGGTGCGGGCTGACGCCATTTTTTAGGGATCACGACTTGGTCAAAGTCATCGTATTGCTGACTCCAAAATAAGGTGCCCCAGGCATGGTTCAGCTTCTCGATGCTCTGATCGTAGCGCAGCGCGAGCCACTCACGGAAGCCCACTTGGCAACTCTCACAGTAGCACTCTTCCACATGGCAATAGAGCTCATTATCCGTCTGCCACCCGATGACAGCGGCATCGGCCTTAAAAGCCTCCGCCATCGCACGAGTAATACGGCGCGACTCGGCCCGAAAGCCGGGATTGTTGGTGCAACAATGCTGACGCGTGCCATGGGTAAAGGGCACATCGTTGATATCGACACGCATCCACTCGGGATGCTCCGCAGTCAGCCAACGCGGGGGCGTCGCCGTCGGCGTGCACAAAATCGAGTCGATCCCTTGCGCCTTCAAGCTGGCCACAGCCTCTTTAAATAAGCCAAAATCAAAGGCATCACGCGCGGGCTCCATCAATGTCCAAGCAAACTCTGCCATGCGCACCACATTCACATGAGCCTGCGCCATCAGAGCCGCGTCGGCTTGGATCCAAGAACGATCCCAGTGTTCCGGATAATAACAGGCACCGAAGAGAAAGTGATTCAATTTCGAAGGCCTCTGATGACGGGGTAAAGTATGTTGCTGCATGTGTGTATCTAGAATGTGGCAAGGCCTCGCTCGTTGAGGCAGATCACTACACTACAAAACTACAAAATCAAATCGATCAAATACACAGCGTATGCAGCGCTATTTGCAACAGTATGCGAGTTGATCCCTCACGCTCTAAAACATAAAAAATCATTAAATGAGAGTGCAAGCGTTTGCATGCTTTCAAAAAAGCATTCATAATAGCCTACATTAATTTCGTCACATGCCTAGAAACCTAACTTCGTACACTGTCGCGGCCAGAGCTGGAATACTCGAACTGATCAAGAATCAACCCGAGAACAAACCACTGCCCTCCCTTCGCCAACTTGCAGACGATTTTGATCTACACTCAACGACTATCTTTCGACTTTTGCACGACTTAGAAACCGAAGGTGTGGTATGGCAAGGCCCCTCGCGTCGTTTCTTTCCCGCCAGTGCCCAAAGCCATGCGCTTAAAGGCAAGCCCATCTGCTTCATCGGTCGCAACATCCAAGACTGGAGCCAACTCTATCAAGAGATTTTAGAAGGGGTCACCGAAGTATGCACCACCAATGGTAGCCCGCTCATCCTGCATTCTGCCCCCAACTTAGTACAAGTGCCCGTGCAACTAGAACCGGCAATCATCGCCACCGAAGAAGAGCAGCAGGCGGAAATGGCCAAGCTACTCAAGACCCTGCCCAAAGGCTGCGCTGGCTACATATTTGACCACCTCTGGTGCGATGCGGCCCTCAAACTCGTCCCCTTTCCGCGCAACCAGTGCATCCAATTACTCAGCGGCTCAGAAGAACATACCAAGGTCATCACACCCAACTATAGCGCAGGCGCCAAGCTCATTGCGGATTACGTCCAGTCACGCAAATTCAACCAAGTCTATCTGGTCGAGAGCACCCCCGAAGAGCCCCTGCTGCACCGTAGTGTGAACCAGATGCAAGAGACCCTGGCCAACCTCTCGACCCATGGACTGAACTTTTACGATGAAGAGGCCGTGCACGCATTAGTGCGCGAAATTCAGCCGCACAGCTGCTTTATCTGCACCGAAGATAATACCGCACTAGGCCTCGCCTCACGCATACGCGAGGCCGATCGCAAGACAGTCGAAATGGTCTCGATTCAAGGCACAGGCATCGTCACCGCGCCCCACACCCGCCTGCGCTACGACTACCGCAGGCTCGGTCGCTCGGCCGCATCCGGCATCTTACACGGCACCGCAATCAAGCAAATGGCCCCTCGCCTAGTCACGCAGCAGGAAGATGACTAAAAGTGTGTAAAAGAATCTAGTAGCCCCTATTCGCATCGCCCCACCACTTGACCGGTGACAGCTCCAGAGTAGGTTAAATGCCGATCATTCACAAGCAATCAGCATTGGACATATGCGCACAGGCACACACACCCACACACGCACGCACGCGGCTCGCCACTATCATTGCAATTCTCTGCACACAGGCGACTCTTCAAGCCGACACGATCATTTACCAAGACGGCCAAGTCAAAGGCACCCTATGGGCCAACGGTAGCATTGGAGTCGATCCGGAATTTCGCACGCCCGATAATCAGGCCACGATCAAATTCACGACTACTGAAGCATACGGCAACGGCGGCATCAATTTCTACGGCATTAGCGGCCCGCTCACCGTCCCTAAAAACCAAGCCACCCTCCGCGCGACCATCTACTCTGTGAATGCCAGCATGAATGGATTCGTAGTGCGCACCTCAGATGGCGAACAGAACTTTGATTCGAAACGTGGCCGCTGGTGGATTGACGGCGAACCCGGACAAACCAGCGACTTGTCTCAAGGCCAATGGCACACCTTGGATTTCGATTTAAGCAGCTATCCAAGCTTTAATCCCGGGCTGACGCAAATCGTAGGCGACGGCCTCACATTAAAAGTCAATGAGCCTGGAGCCACCGCTTACTTCGGCGAGATACGCCTGACCGAAGACGATGCGGGCCACTACGAAGACATCCCAGAACCAAGTACTTACAGCGCAATACTAGGCTTGACTTCGCTATTAATCGCAAGTCGACAAAAATCCCGTAAGTAGTTCGCACTCAGAGCGCAATCTATTCGCAACAAGCGCAAAATTGACCCTGAGCGATCCTTAGCACACATTATTCTACAAGCTGAGAATCTCAGTGACACTAAACCACACGAATAACCATTGATAATATAATGAAGATCAAACACTCACTCCTTGCTGCCACCACACTCGCCGCCGGTTCACTATCGGCACAGGTAACTTTCGATTTCAACGATACAGGCGACACAGAAGGCTTCGCAGTCAGCACAGCGACTAGTCTCTCACAGGATTCATTCAACGGAGGTAGTCTAAAAGTAACTGGCGCTCAAGGGGGAGGCGACTTTTATGAGTCCTCAACGCGAGCTGCTCAGGTTTCATTTGGAGCTTCATCGCCCCTGGCGGATGAACTTGCACTGGCATACGATTTTGGGGGAACCATCAGTTTTGATGTAACGATTTTTGAAAGTGACATTAATTGGGTCGACAGCGATCGTCCTGGAATACTCGAGTTCCAGCTCACTCTAAGCGGCACAGGTAATGACACTGAAATTGGATTATTAAGCGTCCCCAGCGTTGGCAATTCAGTGACAAAAACAGTATCCATGTCAATTGTCCAAGGCTCTGGCAGTCAATTTAACGGAACAAACGGCACCATCAACTTTGATGACGCTACATCCGGAAGCATTTCATTTGGATTCAAGGATCAAAATGACTTCATTAGCAGTGCGAGCTTCTACCTAGACAACGTAACTGTAACAGCTATCCCCGAGCCATCCACATTTGCCTCACTTGCTGGTCTCTTAGCACTTGGTGCAGCAGTGATCCGTCGTCGCAGCTAAGCGATCCATTTAAAGCTTATTTCACTAAGCCTCGAGAGCGCCACGCGCCTCGAGGCTTTTTTTATGTATCCACCCAAGAAGGCCCAAGGCTACTCTCAATGGAAGCAAGATGCCACACTTAACCAGACAGGCTCAAAACACTCACAACTATTCGCAACATACCAAAGCTTGCCGCCCAGGCGCAGCATCGGGCAGTATCGATACATACAAACTTTAAAGTCTTAGGACTTTTTTCATATAGGGTTATATAGGGTAAGCCCCGTCGCAGCAATGCGTCGGGGCTTTTTCTTGTCACACCTAAGCTAGCATGAAGCTGTTAGTTAACTAGTCTGAATACAAGAAAGGCGCCTTGATCTGCGCGCAAATCTGCCTGACAGATTCGCGGCGACCAAGACGCCTTGTGTGAAATCAAGTTTACTAATTACTTGGCATTCTTACGATACACACGCACGTAGTCGACGTAGGCATACGAAGGAAGTTTATCAGCAGCATTGTCCTCAAAGCGGCCAACTGCGTGTCCCCAGTGATTTTTGTTTCCCTTGGCGGGGTCGCCATTGGCAATCTCGACCGTCAGTCGAATGCCGTGCGTATCATCGGTTGAAATATACTGTTTATTACGGTTAATCCAATAAGGCTCACCATTCAGATAGTAGACTTGAATATCCTTGGTCCAATATAGGCCCCAAGTATTCCATACAGTTTCGTCAAAAGTTACGAGGCCATAAGGCTGTGGTGGTTTTATATTCATGCCACCATCCTTGATATGAATCGCAGCGTTAAATTTACTCATCACACTATAGTTTTCGCCCTCATAAGGCACATACTCCATCACATCAATTTCGGATCCGAGCGCAGCATCGCCGGCGTAAGGATTATCTGAGAAGAGCCAGAGCGCAAACCATGCAGCATGCGCTTTAAATTGTGAAACATTGGCGCGCCATTCGATAAAAATGCCGTCCTCGCCGGGGCCAAAAGTAATACTGTCTTCCTTACTGTAAGTGCCATCTTCAGAAGTCACTAAATAAGGAGCGAGTCGCTTCCCATCTTTGTAGCGTGTGCGCATGGTCAAATTTCCCTTGCCATCCAAGTAGGCCTCTTCGTGGGCCAAAGTGGAATCACGCCAAGTACCATCGTTTCTCCAAATCGCACCAGGGCGCCAATGCTCGGCCGGAGCGGCGCCCTTTTCACCGTCAAATTCATCGTTCCAAATTAAGGACCACTCATCGCCCAGTATAAACGCGTCCGTTTGCAGTTCGGCCTCGATCTGATGGGCGTCAGAGAACTGCACATCATCGATATACACCGGTGACATACTGCCTGCACTTGCAATCGACACAATGCCAACATGAGCCCAATACACATCCGACTTAAAAGCGGGATCCGCAGCATAGTCCCACATCACATGATAGCTCTTGCCGCCCTCGGCATACAGGTCCAATTCAATATCTTTAGTGATATCAAAAGTCGCCCCTCCACCTTGACCGCCATACATGCGTAATTGTAGCTTCGCCCAGCCTGAATCGGGCAGACTCGACTGTGGCACATATAGATCTATCGACAAGGTCGTCGATGTTTTGATCTGCGTCGTTAAGTCCTTGCGGTTAGCCAGCTGATTCCAAGCATGTCCTTTCGTGCCCGTCAGCTCGAGGCATTTAACGCCATCGGTTATGGCTGCAGCAGGCACACCCGCGCCCTGCTCCACGCTTCGTAAGGAAGAGCCCTCGGAGGACTCCCACTGGCTAATTGAACCTTCAAACGAATCCTGCCATGCATTGACAGAGGCAGCCGCGGCCAGACTGCTCAAGAGGATGGGTAGTATTTTTTTCATAAACGATAAAGTATGTGACAAGGACTTAGAGGCAGAGTTGCCCCATCATGCCAACAAGCTTAGCGAGCCTTATAAAATGAGGGCAAGGACGCACACGTTGCGAATAGCGGGCACACAAATATGACATTTCCTGCCACTTCTGAATCCTCTAAAAACTCACCATGACTTACCCTAAAATCAGAATTAGATTTCGCACACTCGCGAGCTCTTTAGCGATCTGCTTGACATTGACATGTGGCATTCACCTGAATGCTCGACCGCAGCATCTGGTGTTCACCTACCACGGTGACACCTCAACAAGCTTAACGGCAAACTGGCAAATTCTCGGTCCCAATGCAACGCCTGCTGGAGATGCAAATGTTTACTACGACACAGTCTCACACAATGGGGATCCAACCGCTTATGCCAATTCAGCAAAGGGGCTCGTCTCCACTATTGAGGGCTTAAATGACCGCACAATCTATCGAACTCAGATCGACAATTTACAGGCGGACACCTGCTATTACGTAATCGTCGGCAACACGGATCAAGGCTACAGTAAGGAAGTCAAAGTGCGCACGATTCCCAATGACGATAGCGAGCTACGTTTTGTCACCGGCGGCGACATGGGAACCAGCGATGCCACACGTATTTTACTGCGCCATGCGGCATCGCACGCGCCACAGTTTGCAGTGATTGGAGGCGACATCGCCTACGCAAATGGAAAGCTACAAAGCGTGAATGCATGGGACACATGGCTGAACTATTACACCGAGGAAATGGTCACCCCCGACGGTTTTCAGATCCCACTAGTGCTAGCCATCGGTAACCATGAAGTGCGCGGCGCGTATAACCAGCCAAAGTCCGCTGCCCCCTTTTTCTTCGGTTTCTTCGGGCAAGACCCCGAGCACAGTTACTTCACTCGCATGTTTGGCGAGAGCTTCGTTCTGCACGTGCTGGACACCGGGCACATCGCCTCCCACGAATCACAGGTGGATTGGCTCGTGCAACAGCTTGAAACGACTCGCTCAGTTAGGCATCGAGCTGCAGTTTATCATGTGCCGCTCTACCCGAGCCACCGCGACAAGATGACTTGGTATTCACAACAGGGGCGCACTTACTGGGCTCCACTATTCGACGAGTTTGAGCTCACCGTCGCCTTTGAGAACCACGATCATACCTACAAACGGAGCCACCCAATCAAATTCGGCGAGCCGACAGCCGATGGATCCGGCACGCTCTACCTCGGCGACGGTTGCTGGGGAAGAAGCCCCCGTGGCATCGACTACTTTGATCGAGACTACTTAGTTCAAAGCGGTAGCATACAGCACTTCTGGCTGGTGGACGTGAGTCCGAAAACCATGAAATATCGAGCCATCGACATCGATAATCGAGTCTTTGATATTTATCCCGCCAACGAAACAGAAGCCGCTCAAGCTCAACAAGTATTCAACCAAAAAGAGCAACTCTACGATCTCCCCGACGGTTCCGTCCACATCTCTAAAATGATGTGCGACTCCCCCATCTGGCATGCAGGACAAACGACAGTCACCCTCAAGAATGTCTTCGAGTTCCCAATAACCGCGCAACTCATTCCTTACTTCCCCAGTAATGTTCGCATTCAAAACGAAAGCGTGCTCCACACGCTCACACTACAAGCAGAAGAAAGTATCGAGCTCACCCTCGAGCTAAGCACCAACTCCGAGACAGGATACAAAACAGGGGAGATCAACTTTTATCTCGGCGTTCAATTACACTCGGCGGCAACAGACTCCAAACTTAGTTTCAAAAAGACCTTCGGCATTAAAGCTCAAACACCTGCAGAGAATTGATCCCCCTACGCCGAAAAATAGTTATACTCGATCCAGCTAGGCTGCCCGCATGCCATGCATACGAAGCTCAATCGCCCAGACATCGGTCGTATCCTCTATTTTGTAAGGCATCAGTTTCGCCCCGATCAATTATGTGGAGCGTCGCACCAGCAAACTCACGACCTGATAGGGCGCGAAACGAATTGCTGATTTCGTCGGCTCGGCCTTCGATTCGCCGATATCAGTGAGCGCGAGTTCATAACCGTCCACCAGATTGATATTCACCTGACCGCGACGCCCCGACACTTCGTGTAAGCGGAGCACATAGCCCCCTTCCGTTGGTTTGACCCAATGTGGCACCAATGTTTCGCCACCTGAGATTGATTCAATTACAGGAGCGATGGCCTGACCAGTGTATGCAAGCAGATCGGTAAAAAGCGTCTCGGCAACGGATGCAGGCTGACGCTCACGCGGTAGTTCGGCATCATAGCGGCCAATCGCTAACTGAATCCTATGCGCCCCCCGATCACTGCAGGGCGAATCAATTTTCAAGCGGGTCAAATGCGGCGGCCACGCAGTGGCATGCGCATCAAAACCGGTTACGCGTGGACTGCGCACTAAGCTCAAACCTACCGAGCCTTCACGTACAGTCGCGCCATATTTATCTTCGGTCGTCAAGAAGAGGCCTTCACGCTCACCTTCGTCAAACACAGCAAGATAGCGACTAAAAGGCACTTCCCATTGCGCTTCGGCCTGCAAGCCGTCTGGCACTTGCTTGCGTAAGACACTGCCGTATGGAATGCCAAATCGTGCATTAGTCGCCGCGTACTTCGTGGGAAAGATCAACTTTAGCAAGGACTCAGGCTCCTGCCAGTCGAGATCAACGCTCACATGCACTAAAGGACTACCAGACTCCAAGGTAAAGGTGACCGTAGCCTCACTAGCATCGCCAATCTTGCGTGTTACAGCGATGCCGGCGCGGTGCGCGCCCTCTTCTACAGCAGTGATCTTTGCCTTAGCGTTGCAGACCTCACCGATACTCAAGACATGACGATCGATATCCCAGGCTTCAAAATTCGCGGCATGATCGGGATACAGCATCAGTTGGCCCGCAGGACCAGAGAGTGGCACTTCCACTCCCTCCCAGCTCAATTGATCGATCCAACCGGAAGCATTAACGCGGAATTCCGCTAAGCCGTTAGAAACCTTGCGGCCCTGAACTTCAACCGACTGAGGCGTATCTTGAATCACAGTCTCGATAGGCAAACCACTCAAGGGCGGTAAGCTTACATAAGCCGACGCATCGGGACCATCGATCCATTTCGAGACTTCCATCGCATGTGGATTGAAAAGACAGTAGCCCCCCTTGCCGGCCAAAGCCTGCCCCGCCTCAGCGAGTTGCGCTTCAGCATGTCCGTCCAACACAGGTAAGTCTTCCAGATACACATCCCAGACAGAGCTGCCGGGGATATAGTCATGGAATTGAGCAAAGACCAAACGTTTCCAGGAATCTTCCATGTTCCAAGTCTTACCCGTGGCCGCCGCCACGGCTTCGGCCACCTGCATGGCACGCTCTAGGCCACGGAAGCTGGCCTTTAGATTACCATGTGTGGTGAATGTGCCACGGTGATACTCCAAATAGCATTCGCCTTGATGCACCGGTAACTCATCGCGTACGCGGTTCAATCGATCAAAAAAAGCTTCCGGCTGATCCCACTCAATCTCCGGCATGCCAGGCAGAGAACCCAATCGACGCGCACGCTCTAACATGTCATCGGTCGCACCGCCCCCGCCATCACCATAACCAGTCGGCAATAAATACTCCTCGTGCACGTCCGCTTGCTGATTGGCATGCATGGGGGCTTTGACATGATCAATCTCCATGTGGGTCACATAGCCAGACTCCTGCGTCACATGCGCAAGAATCTCCGATCCATCATTCCCCCGCCATATAAAACTACTATAGGGGAAACGATTGATCGCGTTCCAAGTCATTTTAGTGGTGAAGAAATACTCCACGCCCGTTTGCTTCATAATTTGCGGCAAACAAGCCGAATAGCCAAACACATCGGGCAACCAAGTCAGCTTCGACAAGGCCCCATTGATCGCTTCAAAGCCAGCTTGCCCCAGCGTAAAGCTGCGAGCCAAAGCCTCACCGCAAGCGATCATGGTGTCCGACTCCACGTACATAGCGCCAGTGGCTTGCCATTTCCCAGAATCGATCCGTTCTTTCACACGTTGGTATAAATCAGGTTCGCGCTTTTCCACCGCCTCATAACTGGCCGGCTGACTATAAGCGAAACGATACTCAGGATACGCCTCCATCAAGCGATCCGCAGTGGCAAAAATGTTAACCGCCTTGAGTTCGCCCATGCGCTCCGGCCAGATCCAAACCAAGTCGAGGTGGGCATGTCCCGTCAAGATGCACTTCGAAAAAGTCTTATCGACCTTCAGCTGCTTGTAGAGCTTTGCGAGACTACGACGCATCGCAGCTATGCCTTTCTGATCCAGCACATTACAAGCACCCTCCATACCTCGCAGCATCAGGCGATACACGGGCGTAAATTTGTCAACTGGGGCTTGTAGGCCTGCGCCATTCAACGTAGTGGGCACCTGCGGATTCTCACGGTGCCGCTGATCCATTGCCAAATCAAACAAGCACTTTAAATCATGGTAGGCATTCCAAGCCATATCATCTCGTTTGACGATAAACGCACCTTCAAAATAACTACCGGCAGCCGCCATGCCATTCGCCTCCTCATGCCAGATCGCACTTTGAATACAGCTCGACTGTATCCATACCACCTGAGTGCCCTCCGGTAAACGGCAGCGGACGTGTGCCACATTAAAACCGAAATATGCCTGATCAGCCACATAGAGTGTAGCCTCCCCTTGATCCTTCCATTCCATCCACGTATTGTCATCCGCTGCTTCCGGCAAAGTCACGCGACACCAACGCTGATCAAAGAGCTTCCCCCAAAACGAACAAGGCTTCACCTGACTACGCTTCAGCTGCTGGCCCTCTGCCAGCGAAATCTGCTTGGCCTGCGGGCGCGACGCCTCGACTGCGACTGGCTGACGATGGGTCCAAACAGCAGCTTGCAGGCGGTTGACCGCCGATTGAATACGATTGGGAATCAGTTGGGGAAGATGATGATTGGGAAGCATAATTTTTGTAGGAGCAGTATAACATAAAGGCAGCGCTCAGGTCTTGCGTTACAGCCGCTTTTTCTTACGCTGTCTTGATGTTTAAGATTTCTACCGCAGACTGGCCCCAAGCCTATGCCTGTACCTATGAGGCTTATAATTATAGCTACGTCCCCAGCCCTCACGTGCATTCTCAAGACTATCATGAGTTCTTCTGGATTGAGAGTGGCCGCGGCTGCCACCTGCTCAATGGTGAGCCACGAATAATGGAAATCGGCTACTTCGTGCTCATTCGGGCCGACGACTCTCATGGCTTCTCTGCTTGGAACGCAGGCGAGCAAGTCGGCTTAATTAATTTTGCTTTCCCTTCGTCGCTATGGGAAAAAATCCGTGATCAATTCTTTGCCGATAAAGTCTGCTTCTTTGATCATGAAGAGATCGAAAAGCGCGAATATCAACTCAGCAGCGACGACCGCGAACGCTTGCGCCAGATGGGCAACGACCTCGCCGCAGGGCATTGGAACACAACCAACGCCGCAGCCTATCTACTGGGCGTGCTAGCGCTACTCGAGAACCGCGACCGTGAAACCAGCCCTCACCCGGCGATGCCGGAATGGCTCACCCACGCGCTACGCCGAATCGAAACTTGGCCCAATTTCGTTGGCGGCGTGCCTGAATTCGTCCGAATCGCTGGCCGCAGCCATGAACACATCAGTCGCGATTGTAGGCGTTTATTGGATACAACTCCACGCAACATCGTCAATAGAGCCCGGCTAAAATGGGCCTCCATGCAGCTGGAAACCTCGCAAAAAGAAATAGTCGAAATCGCCCACGAATGCGGCTTCGAAAATCTCGGACACTTCTACAAACTATTTAAAGCACACTACAAGAGCACCCCACGCCAATACCGAATCCGTCGTGGCATCTCGCAATTTTCCTAAACAGCCAGGAGGTGCCGAAGGGTGGAATCGCGATTATGCCCTGCCCCCCCGATACTTTGGACATGTCATCTTTACTTTTAGAACCCGCTCTTCCATGCTCTCGACATGACCTCTAGCCCGCAAAAACCAGCTCCCCACGTCTCCCCAAGAGGGTAGACATCCCCCCAATGAAGCCTTTAAATACACAAGATTGGCCTAAGTTACTGCGGCCGGGCAGCCGGGTGTTCATCGGAGGTGGCGCGGCGATGCCTTTGGCCCTGGTGCGTTCGATGCTGGCACATGCCCATCAGCTCAAGGACATCGAGCTAGTGCATATACACAGTTTGCATGCATCCCCTTGGATCGCGCCGGAATATGAGTCGATGCTGCGGACGAATTCCTTCTTTTTGACACCTGATGTCGGCGATGCGGTCAGCCGTGGGCAGGCGGACTATACGCCCTGCCCGATGTCCATGGTGCCTCGTCTATTTCGTGAAGGTCCGCTGCAGGTCGATGTGGCTCTGATCGAAGTCAGCCCCCCGGGGCCAGACGGGAATTGCTCCCTAGGCGTCAGTGTGGATGTGGTGCAGGCCGCAGCGACCACCGCCCGCTGTGTCATTGCCCAAGTGAACCCCCAAATGCCGCGCACGGGGGGAAATAGCCTGATTCCAGCTTCGGAGATTCATTACTTCATCGAACAGGACCTGCCCTTGCCCGAGACGCTCTCGCCTTCCATCGACAAGCGGCACGAATTGCTCGGAGGCTATGCGGCTCAATTAATCGAAGATGGCTCGACCCTGCAAGTGGGCTTGGGTAATAGCCCGGAGGCGGTGCTGCGAGCCCTGCATCAACATCGCAACCTCGGCATTCACACCGGCATGTTTACCAATGCATTTATGGATCTCATCCGTAAGGGCGCGGTGGATAATTCCCGCAAATCGTTTAAGCAGTGGAAATCCATTGCCAGCCATGTGCTCGGCAGTCAGGAGCTCTATCAATTTGTGCACGAGAATCCAGACTTGGAGCTGCACCCCAGTGACTGGGTGAATGCCTCGGATCGTATCGCCCGCAATGAACGCATGGTCGCCATCAATGGCGCGCGCATGGTCGATTTGACCGGACAGGTGGTGCGTGACTCGAGCGGGCACCACTTTTACGGCGGGGTCGGCTCGCTGCAGGATTTTTCCCGCGGAGCGGGTGCCAGCAAGGACGGCAAGCCCATCGTGGTTTTAACCTCACGCTCGGATGACGATAATTCGGCTCGTATCGTGGCGGACCTCGCGCCGGGGAGTGGTGTCTGCACCAGCCGTAGCGACATTCATCATGTGGTTACGGAATATGGAGTCGCCAGTATCTTCGGACGCAGCATCCGCGAGCGTGTGGCGCGACTCGTGGAGATTGCCCACCCCGACGATCGGGAAGAGCTCTTAAAGGGCGCATGGAACCGAGGCTGGGTGCCAAAATTCTTTACCATGCCGGGCGGTGCGCGTGACGAGCTGGAATCCAAAATGATCGATTTCAAGATCGGTCGCTTCCAATTGCGCCCACTCCACCCCAGCGACATGTCGGTGCTGCAGGACTTCTTTTATTCGCACGATGAAGAAACGGTGCGTCTACGCTACGGCCATCAACGGGAGCGAATGAGCGGCGAGTCGGCCTATAAATTAGCAGCCGTAGATCAGGAAAAAGACCTCGCGCTGGGAGTCTTTGATCGTAAGGGAGCGCTGCGAGCGATTGCCCGTTATTATCTGGATGCCGGAGGCGACACGGCCGAAGTCGCCTTTGTCGTGCATGAAGACACCCGCCGCGCAGGCATGGCCAGCGTGCTATTCGGCGAACTGGCGACCATCGCTGCCGAGCGTGGCATTCAAACTTTTTGGGCGACAGTGCTGCAGAAAAATCACGCGATGGCTGCTTTGTTTGAACAGGCCGGAGGCCGCAGCAAGGATCCAATCTCTGCGGCGGAGCGGCATTTCGACATTCCCGTTACGGGCGTGCTCAGTCGTCATCGTGAAATTCAGCAGCGGATACAATCCGCACAATCATCGCAAGCCGACATCCCCGCCCTAGGGCTGCACTACAATGCGTTTTATGAGCACCACGACACTGGCTCGGGGCACCCGGAATCAGCGCTGCGCTATCGCATCCTGCGTCAGGCCCTGGAAGCACTGCCCGCAGAAATCTTACGCCTGCCCGGTCGACGCGCCAGCACTTCGGAAGTGCTATTGGCGCATGAGGCTTATTATCAGGATCTGGTGTATCGAGACGTCGAGAGCTTTGCGGATGTCCTCCGCACGGGTGACACCGCGATTTCTATCGACAGCTATGACGTCGCCTTAGAGGCCACCGGCTCGGTATTGGCAGCGGCCGATGCCGTCATGCAACAAACCGTGAAACGAGTGTTTTGCGCGGTGCGCCCACCGGGGCATCATGCCACCGCCGACCGCGGGATGGGCTTTTGCATTTTTAATCACGTGGCTATCGCAGCGAATTATTTAAGGAAACACTACCCGCTCAAACGCATCGCGATCGTGGATTGGGACGTTCATTTCGGCAATGGAACTGAAGCGATTTTTGCCGAAGATCCTCACACCTTTTACCTCTCTCTACACGAAAGTGGGAACTATTCCGGCAACTCAGATAGCAACGCGGAGCGCCCACCGTCGCTAGCCACAGTGAACTTAGCCTTACCCGAAAGATCTGGAGCACGCGAAGCCTTGGCTGCCTGGGACAGCAATGGCGGCCCCGCTCTAGACGCGTTTCAACCCGAATTTGTGCTCATCTCCGCAGGTTTCGACGCTCGTAAAGGCGACCCACTAGGCGGCCTACATTGGGACGACGCGACCTACACACAACTCACCCAACGAGTCATGGCAGTAGCAGAAAAACATGCCCAGGGACGCATCGTTTCCGTTTTAGAAGGCGGCTACAATCCTGAGGGTTTAGTCTCCGCCGCGCTGGCGCACGTGCGGGCAATGCAATGATCTCGTTAGAGCATATTCCATGTCATTTCCTGCATAATTACGATCTCACGCACTCAATCGATAAGCATGTCGACTATTCTAAAACCACAGCTCGCAACTGATCTACGATCGTTTTCCGGTTCTTGAAATCTTCAGGCCAACCGACTGCAGAGAGTGCCACCACCGCCGTCTCCGTCAGTTGCAAAGGCACTGAGCAGGCATAAATCGAAGGATGATATAATCCGAGTTCAAAGCACGCGCCTTGCTCACGGCAATCTTGAATCCGCTGCCAGACATCATCGGGTTGTTGACGCTCCCAGGCCTCATCCGGTGCCGAAGCGAGCACTTGCCTTATCACAGGATCCGACATTTGCGCCAGCAGCACAGCCGAGGCCGAACCGATCGACAAATGTATCCGCGAACCGATCGGGCTCGTGATGGCATTAGGAACCGGCGGTTCGGCCCGCAATGCCGTCGTCGTCAAATGACCTTCACGCAAAGAAACCTTGGTCGACATTTGTAAATTCTGCGACAACGCACGCAAACGAGGCTCAAACTCCCGCAAGCGAGCTTCCACTTCGGAGTACGTTCGTGCCACATGCGCTAAGCCAAACGCAATCCTCAGCCCCCCACTAGGATCCTCGCTGATCCAATGATGCTGTAACAGAGTATTGACCATACGGTAACAAGAAGCAGGAGGGATTTGCAGCGCATAACTGAGCTCCTTGACGGGCACAGCTTCATTTCGCTCAGCAAGATACTCAATAATCGAAATTGCTTTGTGCAGTGCAGGAATAGTTTGTGATACAGTCATGCTCGAGTTTATCATATATGATAAACTTATTATCAATATTATTTTGACGCAAACTGAGATGGCTCAATTCTACAGTGAATTATGAAAATCGTAGATTTGAAAGTGCGCTGCGTCGCCATCCCCCTCACGAGTCAATTACGTCACAACACAGGCGTCCATCCGGGCTATTTCCTCCGCACGATTTTAGAGCTAGTAACCGACGAAGGCATCATCGGCCTAGGTGAAATCGGCGGAGGCGATCAACGCGCGGCACTCACAAAGCTCAAGCCACGCATCGTCGGCCTAGACCCATTCCATCTGGAAACTATTAAGCTGAAAGTGCTGCGCAGCATATATTATATGTCGAATGCACGCCTCTATGCAGCAATCGAAATGGCCTGTCTTGACATTCAGGGCAAAGCGATGAACCGCTCATTGAGTGATTTATTGGGCGGCAGCGTGCGCGATTCCATCCCCATGATCGCTTACTTATTTTGGCGCTACGATCGTCCCGATGGCAAAGACGACAGCTGCGCCGAAGATATGGCTGACTGGTGTGTCGAACTCAACGAAACGCTTGGCGTGAAAACCATGAAACTCAAAGCCGGCGTGATGGACCCAAACGAAGAAGCTCGCGTGCTGGAACTCTGTCGCGAACGCCTCGGGCCTGACTTCGGACTGCGCATAGACCCGAATGGCGTCTGGTCAGTCCCCACTGCGGTCCGCATCGGCAAACGCCTGGAGCCACTTAACATAGAATACTTTGAAGACCCATCCTGGGGCCTCAATGGCAATGCTGCAGTGCGTGAGCAGATTAACATACCAATCGCCACCAACATGTATCCGGCCAAGTTCGACGACCTCGCTCCAGCCATCAAACTAGGCTCTGTCGACATAGTATTGACCGACATTCACTATTGGGAAGGCCCACGCGGCGTGAAAGACCTGGCAGCGATTTGCCGAACTTTCAACCTTGGAGTATCCATGCACAGTGGTGCCGAGTTCGGCATCGAACTTGCCGCCATGCTCCACACCGCATCCACCATTCCCGAAATGAGTTTTGCCGGTGACGCGCACTATCATTACCTCACCGACGACATCATCCAAGGCGGCCTAATGCAGTATGAAGATGGCTGCTTAAAAGTCCCCACCGGGCCCGGCCTAGGTGTCGCGCTAGACGAAGAAAAGATGAAGAAATACGAGCGTTATTATGAAAAAATGGGCGACTACTACGCACGCTTCCACCAAGATCCCAAGCGCCCCGACTGGTATCCAATCGTCGGCGGACAATAATTCGTCAACTCCGAACAAACATGCAGCTTTCAACTTTATTTGACCTCCGCGGACGCACCGCTCTAGTGACCGGATCCACACGCGGCATCGGCCGCGCCATCGCACTCGCCTTGGCCGATGCCGGAGCCGACATCGCACTGCACGGCAGTTCCGACCACGAAGGTGTGCAGCAAGTGCGCAATGAGATTCTAGAACGTGGTGTGCGTTGCACGGTGGTGCTCAAAAACTTGGCCGACGACGACGCAGCAGACTATTTGTATCAACAAGTCATTACAAAGCTCGGTCAACTCGACATCCTAGTGGCCAACGCCTCGGTGCAGTGCCCCAAGCCGTGGTTAGAGGGCGACCGTGCGGACTTCGAACTCCAGATCAATGTCAACCTGCGCTGCAGTTACGAACTCATCAAACTAGCCGAGCCGCCCATGCAATCGCGTGCTTGGGGACGCATTCTCACCATCGGCAGTGTGCAAGAAAGTAATCCGCATCCGGACATGCTGATCTACGCCGCCACCAAATGCGCGCAAACCAGCCTCACGCAAAATTTGGCCAAACAGTTGTCCGGTTCTGGAGTGACGATCAACAATCTAGCGCCCGGCGTGATCGCGACCGACCGCAACATCCCGCGCCTCGCGGACGAGGACTACCAGAAACTGGTACTAAGCAAAATCCCCGTCGGCCGCATCGGAAAGCCCGAAGATTGCGCTGCCGCCGCCCTACTCCTCTGCAGCGAAGGCGGCGCCTACATCACTGGCCAAAACATCTTCGTCGACGGCGGCATGAGCCTGTAATTAAATTTCAACTACAATAATTAAGCAAAGATAAAAAATGAGTACCCAAATGCAAATTGATAAGCTCAAAGAAATCCGCGACAGCGTGGAAGAAGTTGAGTTAAGTATTCCACTCGAAGAGCTCTGCGAGCGCTACGAAAAGCTCTACACCGGAGCGGTTAATGACGTCTTACGTGAATTGTGCCTGCCTAACCAGGCCTTGCCTACGAGCATCGTGCCACTGCGCGATGAGATGGTAGTTTGCGGTGAGGCCTTCACAGTGAAGGCCGTCAAAGACCCGACCATGGGGGGCGAAATGGAAATGCGCGTGGAAATGCTCGACGATTTACGCCCGGGCCACGTCATTATCTGGAATGCCAATGCCCATGGCAATGAATATCCCTCGCACTGGGGCGGCGTTATGACACAAGCTTCGATGAAGCGCGGCTGCCGTGGTGCCATCATCGATGGTGGCATTCGCGACACCAAGGACATCCTCAGCCAGAAGTTCCCCATCTGGTATCGCTATCGCACCAGCTGCGGTGCCCTCTCGCACACCAAGGTCGTCAACTATCAAGTGCCGATCTATGTAGGTGAAGTCATCGTCCGTCCCGGCGACATTTTGCTCGCCGACATCGACGGTGCCCTGGTCGTTCCGCGCAAGCTTGCCGTGGCAGTGTTGGAGCGCGCCGAGCAAATCGAACGCAACGAAGGCGAAATCAAAGAATGGGTGGCTGCCGGGCTCACCGCTGAAGAGATTCACGACCGTGGTGGATACTTTTGATCCTCTCCCCAACTCGCGAATTTTTTGATGCGTTTAGGATTCAAGCTTATCCAGGAGGCAGGAGGCATCAGTTTGAATCAGCTAGCTATAGCTGATCACAACATGCACCATTTGGGCGAGACTGGAAGTGCCATAACTTATTTCCTCCAGAGTGATCTGGTTGCTTGCTTAGACAGAATCCAGTGCGGCAGGACCAAGTAGGCTTTGCGTCATGGCATAGACGTATAAATTCGTTCCAAATTGTAAGGACTCGCGCCCCTTTTTCCGTCCAAACCAAACGTTACCATTGGTCCAGCCACAATGGTTATCCGACGGGCTAAGAAACGCGACGAGGCGGCCATTAATGGTTAGCCCCCATCCGCCGTGAGCCGTGCCTTGCATCACTGGTAAGCCGTCTCTCAAATGAAAGACCGTATGGTAAAGTGGATGATCCAAGGGTAATTTTTCTAATTTTGCCTCGGGTAATATTTTAGGAAATTCTTCAATCATACGAAGAAAGAAGAGATCGCTGCGGTTTCGATTGGCCTCCCGGCCGTTCATTCGACCAATCACACAATCCTCTGCAAAAATAAAGCCTCCCCGCAGTAAATATTCACGAATGTTCTGACGCCCGCGGTCCGTCAATTCCGGCTTACCTTCGGAGTGCATAAAAATAAACGGGAATTGCGTCATCTCTTCCAGTGACTCCACGTCCGCAACGTTCCATTGATTGTTCAAATTCACAGAAGTATGCTCCCACACATGATCAATTAAATTCATATCTCCCTGCGGGTGCACCCCCCAGGCCTCGGTATCGTCCGTGTGGATATTGAATTTCAACCGCCCCCATCGCGCTTCTGAACCACGCCGTTGTTTCGCGGCAAGCAGCTTTTGCAACATTAATGGAGACGCCCCTAGGGCGGTCATCGTGGCGAGAAAATTACGTCGATTCATAACGTCAATAGGGTCAGAGTAAGCGCGCACGTCGGCGCAGGATTAATTCGGTGGAATAGATGAGCAAAATAGCGAGCAAGAGCCACTGTTGATGCCAACGTAATGAGACAGATTCGTCGAGTAACAATTCATCGTTCGTTCGCGTGCTCCATTCCCTCGGTGGACCATTTTGCAGGACGGCCCCGCCGGTTCGTATAGCCAGCTCTTTCATAGTTTCGAAATCAACCGATCGCACCACAGCTTCATTGACGGGTGCAAGATCCTGAATCGCAAAAAATGTGCGGGCATACGTACCGGTCTCCGTGTCCTCGACTCGTAGAATCCAGTCGCCTGCTTCAGCAAAATCCGTCTCAATGACATGCACTCCGTGCTCATTGGCTGCCCCCACAGGAAGCGAGCGTAATGTGCCCTCGGCACGATTTTGCACCGTAGCCCAAACAGCGTCACTCCCCCCCGTAATCTGGAAACTAAGCGGCTCATCGACTCGGCCAACAATAGGAGCTGAAGTAATTCGAACAGCGCGATCCGTCGAGCGCGCCAACCAAGTGATCATTTGCTGCCAAAAGATACTACTGGCGGGGTCGTCGCTCGGACGCGACAGATGCCAACGCCAAAACAAATCCGTAGTCAAAATAGAAGACTTGCCCGAACCGAAGGTCTGGGTCGCAAAGAGTATATTGGAGTGGTCGTCAGCCTGCACTTGCGACTGCACCTGCGCGGCTGCTTTGGCAAACTCCACTCGAGCACTTTCAAAATATTCGGGCGCAATGCTCTGCAACTCAACGGGTAACTGAGCAAACATTGTGGAAAATTCGGAACCTACGATGGCATCCAACCGACTCAAAGGCCGAAGCACCGCTTTTTGAGATGCAGCCAGAGCAAACTTGGTTTCTGCCGTTTTATTCTCTCCGCCGCGCACGCGTCGCATCGCAGCTTGAAAGTTGCGAGTCGCCACATCCTTCGCGCTTTCTTCACTGGCATCCAGCACGACAGGTAACATGCGCTCGATCGCCGTGCCCGCAAATTGACGACTCCCCTCAGTATTCGAAATCGCGAACAGCACTGCACCACCGTCGCGAGCATAAGCAGCAAGCGCCTGTTGTTGTGCTGCTGAAATATCAGCGATATAGGGCTGTAACAAGATCACGATATCGTAGTCATTGAGTCCTGAGACGGCACTAGGTAAATCATTTAACACGGGCGCGTCCGATGCAAACGCCACACGTCGCAGACCAGTCGAAGGACCAAATATAGTATCCATTTCAAAACTAGGGTCTTCATGTAGGGCATCTGCTAAATAGCGATAGCCCCAATCCAATGCGCCCAAGTAAACCAGCACCTTTTTAGGCAGTGATTCATACACCTGAACTTCAGACACGGATTGTGCATAATAATCCCCCGCACCGACCTCTAAGCGTATCTCGTAGCTGCCGGCGTCCTCGACCTGAATCGGCACTCCCCAACGACGCACATTATCTCCTGCCCGAATGTCCACCTGCTGCTCGTCGACCAGTTTCCCATTCTGAAATAGACGAATCGGCAAGCTGCGGGCACGGTCACTACTGATCCGATACACGGCCTCGAATTCAAAGCTCGATCGTTGCACAATACGGGTAGGCAGCTTGACTTTTTCGATGTCCACACGGTCAGCCCCTTTCAAACGGTTGACACCCGGAATGAAGTAAACCGGAAGCTGGCGCTCTTGGGCGGCCGCGACCATCTGATCCACTCCAACGGAACTACCGGACGTATCCAGTGCATCTGTCATGTAAACGAGCCCCGCTAAGTCTCCGGCGGCTGCGCTGGTAACAAGTTGCGCGCTCTGATAGAATCCCGTTTGCCCAGTTGAAAAAGAAGCATCGATCGCTGCTTCAAAGGAATCAACGGGACGCGTATTTTTAGCCAGCTGGAAATAATGTATGTTTTCAAAAGCGCTCTCTGCCTGCCCCCGCCACTGCTTCCAAAGCGAGCTCGCATGATCCAGGCGGGAGCTCTTTCGATTATCAGGCATCGTCATACTATCGGACACATCCACGACCACCGCGAGTGTGCCGAGCCCTGATGGTTCCAGCAACTGCCGCTCCACTCGGGTAGGATTCGCTAAGCACAGAAAGAGCAAAAAGAATAAAAGACTCCTTAGCCCGACCAGTGGAATCCGTCGTGAGATCGATAAAGGACGTAAGGTCGACCAATAGCTAAAACAGGCGCACACAATCGACACAGCAAACAAGCCCACCAGTATCCCCACGGCCGCAGTGTGATCCAAGCCGCGTAACCATCCGCCAAAGGCCCATTCCGTTACTTCTACATTTTTCATTTGGATGGGATTTCCTTCTGCTGGCGTTGCTGCTTGCTTTGGTAATCCAAAGACAATTGCTCAAAGTAGAGTTGCACAGCATCACGATATTCACGTGGCACTTCATCGACAGTCCGCAATTGCAGTAACTCTCCGCGATTAAGACTTGGCGACTGAGCCCGTAACCACACTAGCACTGTATTTAATGGCTGCTCCAATGAGCTTACAATTTCCACCACATTTCTGGGCTCCTGGGCCAGGCCTCCTCCGCCACCATCTGTCGTGGATTCCTTAAATTTAATCGATTGCTCGAGTTCGGCAATTGCAGCCAATACCGCGGCATCCGAAGTCAACTGCTCCACCATACGTAAATTTCGAGTGAGCTCCGTTAACAAAGCGTCCTGCTGCCCGTCGCTTTTTGTACTCGAAACGCCGCTGCCAGAACCGCTTTCAGCTCCACGACCTGAACCACTCCCGGTAGCACCTTCAGACGGTTCACCTTCACTGCCACTGCCATTTCCATGGGCAGCCTCTTCCACGGATTCACTCGTAGCCCCGGAGCCACTACCATTCGAATTCGCTAACGTAGGTTCGCCTTGACCACGTTGCCCCTTATTCGGATCTGTCATAAGTGTTTCCTCAGACCCGCCACCAGAGTCTGAAGACTCCCCAGCAGCGGCTTTGCGGCGTTCCCGTTGTGCGAGACCTTTCAATCCCTGTTGAATTGAGGTCAGTTCCGCGGCAATTTCATCAAAGGCCTGATTGCCCCCCCGAAGCCCCAATTCCTCCAAGGCCACGCGAGTCGCTAATTCCTCTATCGCTGCTTGAATGGCAGCCGTTTTGGATGCATCGCCCGTGCCTGCAGCTGCCGTGTCAATCGCTTCGAGATCCTGCAGGATTTGCTCTTCTTCGATGGACTTAGCCAATGCGGCGAGCGTCTCCGCCATCGCTTTGGATCCAGTCATTTGCTGTCTAGCTGCCTCAGTTTGCAAGTGATGCTTCACCTCGGCAACTTTTTCAGCAGCCGCTTCGGCCGCGCGACTTGGCCCGGTTCCTTCGCCTGACTGTGGGGCCCCCGGGGCATTCGGCGCGGGCGTTTCTCCAGCAGATCCAGACAGGTCAGCTGCTGCCGCCTCCAGCTTTTGGGCGGCCTCGGAAAGGGTCTGCTCGGTCTTTTTCTCTCCAGCCTGATTCATTTCTCCCAACGCATCACGAATCAACATCAATGTCTTGGCTGCAGGTTGACGTGCCGCGACAGAATCGCCGGCTTCAAGCTGCAAAGCGGAGTCCCCCGCTGCCTGACTCGCCCGCCCGAGTGGGTCCTGCACAGGCCCAGCAAATTCACCGGACTCGAGCAACTGAGCCAAAGCATCCTCGATCGTGCGTTGCTGTTTAGCCAATTCAGCAGCATCCGAGTCAGCAGTCACTGGCGATTCAGGATCGTGTGAGGTCTGCGGCCGATTGAGTCCTTCAATTGCTGCCAACAGCTCGGCTTGTTCTTTCTCAAGCTTCTCCAACTGGCCCGCAGCCCCCCCTGTGCGCGGAGGCATTTCGTATTTCTGATCATCCTTAAAGGGATCTATATCTTCTTTTGGAGCTGCCGGCTGACTCGAGTCAGCAATAATAATTACCTTCTGAATCAATTTTTCGATTTCGATAATGTGCGAAAGTGCTTTGCCTTGTGGTTCCAGGGCCGCCTGATTTTCCAGGCTCTCAATTTTTGCTGCGGCCAACTCCATCGCTTGCTTGGCTTGCATTAATAAATCGACGATTTCGGTAGAGGCAGCCGCGGCAATTAACAGTTCAACCACCTGCTCAGTTTTCTCGATGAGCAAGCTCTGGTCTTCCTGCACTCTGAGATTTTCGGCGACCCAAATTTCTTCGCTCGTATCTAAACCGGCATGCACGAGCAGAAAGTTTTGCTTAATTAAAACGAGCTGAGCCGATTTTAGCTTTGCAAGCAGTTGTAAGGCTTCCTTTAGCGGACCTCCCTCGCCCTGAAGATGTATCAATTGAACATCTTCGCGCAGCGGTTTGATTTGAATAAATTGCATTGCCGAAGTCGCGGGTTCTACCGAAGGGAATCCTGCAAAAGAGACTTGCAGGTAATAGGACACCAAGTCAAAGGCCTCCACTGCAAGCATATCTAAGTAGAGGTCTGGCTCCCAAAGCAACTCACCCGAGCCTTCGCCCTGTTCGACCTCCAATGCCAGCACCGAAACCTGCGAGCCATTGACTTGAATATAAAGCTCGGGACGAGTTAGCGCATGCGTCGTCGTGACTGCGGCTGTCAATGGAATCGCCTCGATCTGGGTTGCTTTGATCTCAGACTTGGGCTCAAGCCAAATAATTTCCGCCATCGGCGCTTCCTCCACCAGGACTTCGAGTGGCACATCATCAACCGAAAAACCTGAAACCGCAGCATTCCAAATCCAAACCATCGTCAGCATACTATATGCAAAAAATAGTAAACCAAGTGCCAGCGAAAGTAGCGTTAAAATAGGCCAACGCGAAGGTGCATGCTGCATCAGATAATCTGAAGCATCTGTTCGCTGAGCAGTCGCGACAGGGCTATCCACTCCAGCAAACTGAGAAGCCGCTTCCAAGCGATTTTTAGTGTGTAACTCGGAATCAATGACCTGCGCAACCTGAGTCGAACTCAACCGACGCCTCCAATATAACACGATCCCCGCAAGTAAACTCCCCCCAATGCCGCACAACCACAGTAAGAACAATGCAAATGAGATTTCGCCTGACAACGGTTCCGGGTGCAAGGCGTAAACAGCGGCAAAGGTGAGCAGACAGCCGATCAAAGCCAGAGCAAGCGGACCACGCAGCAGACGACTGCGTGTCTGTTGACGCAGGATGTGAAGGGCATCGGCGTGGGTGCGTGAATTCATAATCGCGTGAGACTTCAAGAGGCAGTTCGGTTGGCTAAGCTCATTTCGAAAAGAAGAAAGATCAAAGCGGCGACGATAAACCACCACCAAAACTGTTGCTCTAATTCGACTTTTTCCCGCATATCAAGCGTTGCTTGCTGGACCACGGTTTGAGCGCGTTTTTCGGATGAAACGAGTCCGTCGATGTTGCTCGGTTTAGGCCAAGTGCTTAAGTCTGATTCATCGACAGGCAAAGAAACGGCAATCCATGAATCGAGCTGTTCCCCCTGAAAATGATAGAGCCCGGGGGCTTCCACCCGAAAACCGTCACCGTCCAGGTGTTGAATCAAAGGCTCCACCACCATTCCCTGCAGTCGATCTACCTGAGTCCCGGGCGCGAGCGAGACCCAATCGCCGATTTCATGCACTTCACGACGATCGACTTGGTCGGACAAATAGACAAGTGACTGATGCATCAGCGGCACGAAAGCGGAACTAATCACCAATTCCGAGCGACTGCGATCCATACGAAAGCCGAATACGATGAGGCGTCCCCCGCCGACCATCACTTCACCCACCGCGACTGAACCATTCGACCAGCGAGCGAGCGGTAGCATGGACGCGGACTCCAGCGCCCACCCAGATTCGAAATCAACATCCATCAAGCTGCCGAGACTTGCGGTATCGAGCGCCCCAACAAGCGAATGTGCCATGTCCCAATCCTCAAGTCGATACGACTGATCCAGCTTCGGCTTGAGTCGTTTGAGTTGTATCCCCTCAGAGACGAGCCACTGACTGAGCGCAGCGCCCCCTTCAGCGAAAACCAGCCCCGCCTTGCCCGCTTTTAACCGAGCCTCGATCTGCATGCGTTCAGCAGCGTCGGATAAGCCTGCTCCACGTAAGACGAACAGCGCGTCGTCTGGCCACGGCGTCGCATCCATCATCTGAGGAGAGAGACGGAACTGCTCTTGATATTGTGTAGCAGCTAAAGCGTGATAGACATAATCAACAGCAATAGGTGGATCGGACGCCCGATGTGCTTGGGCATCGAGGCGCACAGGAATACCTGCACGCGGATCGATCACCCCAGCCACGGCATCATCGACCGGAAGCGAATCCGCATCCAGCGAAAGCTCTACAGCGATCGGCTCTGCAGGGTCGACTGTCTCAGGTAGTGGCAGCTCATAGGACCAAGTTTGCTCGGCTCCGACCTGCAACAGCAGTGTGTCCTGATGGATACGTTCGCCTTGGACGTAAATTGAAAGCACGCGTTCTTGGTCTAGTGGAGCATACGAGCAGCTCATGAACTCCACATGTAGCAGGCGCCCCACAGACCGTAGTTTCAAACTATGTAAAGCGGCCTGATCAAGCAGTTCGGTCGGTGGCGCAGGGGTGTGTAGTTGAACTCCAGGCGGAAGTGGTTGATCGAAGCGCGTGTTCGCCCACGCACGACTCTGGTGATCTGCCAGCAAAATAATGTGCAAATCTCGGTGCGGCGAGGCGTGCAGCGTGGCAGCGGCGAGGCGAAGCGCATCAGCGTAATCAGCAGCGTAGTAGCCAGGCTGCCAAGTCGACAGCGTTGCCGGGATTCGCGACACATTCTCTGACAACGGCAACAACCAAGTGGGCGTATTTCGCACCGCCATCAAACCGACCTCATCAACCTTGCCGAGCTGTTGTAGCTCACTCAAGCCCCAGTCCCGAATGCTTTCCCAGCGGCTCTCCGCATGCATACTAAAGGAATCATCGACGATGACGATTACAGCACGACCGGAAACAATTCGCTTACGTTCGAAAAAAGGCCGTGCAAACGCGATGATGACACAGAGTATCGCGAGGCAACGAAAAACTAACACCAGCCAACGACGAATACGGTGGCGTTTGCTCTCACGCAGCACTTTAGGAGACAGAAATTTCAAGCTGGGAAACGGCACCCGCACAGTCGTTCGCTTACGCAAAAAATGTAGCCAGAGAGGCAGACCAATCATCGCAGAGCCAATGAGAAAACTCGTAAATAATAAGCTCATAACTGGTGCTCCCGTTTCGCTAAATACTGCCCCAAGGCTTGAACCGGTGAATGGTCGGTAATCAGCTCGACCAGTGCGGCGCCTTCATCTTCGAAGACATGCCGTAAATCAGACCGAAACTGCCCGAACTCACGTAAATAGGAACGACGTATTTCTTCGGTCGAGAGCGTCACTTCCGAAAAATCTTCGAGGTCGAAAAAGACTCCGCTGTTTTCATCTGCCAAATCACATTCCTGTGGGTCGAGCACCTGAAGCCCAATAACATCATGGCCATCGTAACGCAGGCGGTTTAAGGTCTGCCGCATCCGCTCCGGCTCTTCGTAAAAATCACTGGCGAGAATCAACAAAGAACGCCTCGGCAATAGGTTGGCGAGTGTGTCAACCGTCTGGGCAAAGGCACCCTCACCAGCCGCAGTCGGCGTCTCCAGCGCAGCCAACAATGCCTGCAGGTGCATAGAGTTCAAACGCGGCTTTAAATAGTGCTGCAAACCACCCAGCGCGACCGCACAACCGTAAGGGTCTCCTTGCCGCTTAGCTAAATGCGCCAATCCTCCCAGCACGGTTTTGGCAAAATCGAGCTTCGTCAAGGCCGCGCGTGGGCTGCTATAAGCCATCGAAGCGCTGGCATCAAGCACCAGAAACACGCGCATCTGGGTCTCCTGCTCAAACGTTTTTACGTAGAGTCGATCCGAACGCGCCAGCAAACGCCAATCAACATGCCGGATGTCGTCGCCTTGCTGATAGCCGCGATACTCAGCAAATTCGACACTCTCCCCCTTCAATGGACTGCGGTGCATGCCGTGCAGAAAGCTATTCACCAGATAACGCGACCGCAACGGAAGGTTCGGTAAGGCAGCCAGCAGACTCAGGTCGATCGGTTGTGGATCGGGATAGATGTAGCGCGGCGCTTGATTTGGTAATGTCGGAGAACGTTTCACGAATGAGTGACAATCAACTGATGCAGCAGCCGCGACTATTTGATGGAGGTAACAAGATCGGCCAGAATGGTATCGATGCTCACGCGGTCCGCCTCAGCTCGATAGTTGGCGAGCACACGGTGACGTAGAACGATAGGCACCGCTTGAGCAATGTCCTCGCGCGCCACATTAAAGCGGCCATCCAGAGCGGCGATTGCTTTGCCCGCCAGCGCCAAATACTGGCAAGCACGCGGTCCAGCTCCCCAGCGAATATACTTGCCGAGCGAACTCTCAGGTGACGCAGCTTGCGGACGGGTTCCTTGCACAATATCGACTGCAAACTCAGCAACCGACTGTGGCACGACGACTTGCCGAACAGCATGCTGCAACGCAAGGATTTCACTTCCAGTGATTACTTCATCCAGACTCACATCCTCATCGGTGGTGGTATTGAGCAAAATATCAACTTCTTCAGACCGGCTTGGATAGTCCAATTTCAAACAAAACATAAAGCGGTCCAACTGCGCCTCAGGCAAAGGATAGGTGCCCTCCTGCTCAATCGGATTCTGCGTCGCGAGTACGAAGAACGGCTTTTCTAATGCATAAGTGTGCCCTGCAACCGTGACCTGCTGCTCCTGCATGGCTTCGAGTAAGGCCGCTTGAGTCTTCGGCGGTGTTCGATTGATCTCGTCGGCGAGCAGTAACTGAGTAAACAGAGGCCCTTTGATAAAACGAAACTCACGCTGTCCGTCAGGCGTATTTTCGATCATTTCCGAACCGGTAATATCACTCGGCATAAGATCTGGCGTAAACTGAATACGCTGAAAATCCAGATCCATGATCTCCGCTAAGCTACGAACCAACAGAGTCTTGGCGAGACCAGGCACGCCCACCATCAAGCAATGACCGCGACAAACCAAGGCAATGAAAAGATCACGAATAATGTCTTCCTGTCCAATAATCCGGCGCTCGAGCTGACTTTTGACCTTCTCGTAAATTGCGGGAAGTGATCGAAGATGGGCGACGGTATCTTGCTCCAAAACGGACGCAGTATTGCCAGACGAAGCGGGTGATTGTGGTGTCATTGACATTTTATTGTGTATTCAGATTTTGATTTAAGGGAGCGTTTCGCAGACGTTGAATCCATTGCCGCAACTCGCGACGCACGATGCGATATTCAGACGGCATCACGCGGGGTACTTGCACATCGTAGACGGCATCACGCCGCCAGATGTTCTCATCTTCGCGCACATATGTAATCGACCACAAATGCCCAGGAAGTTCACGACGGTAATCTTCGCCGATCCATTGAGGAGCTTCTCCAGCACGATAATGCAACCGAACGGACTGTTGAAACACCACGCGCTGATTGTCGTTGAGCATAAGATCGCGGTTGCGTTCAGGCGCAGTAAAGTATCTGGACCAGGCGTCACCGAATGTGGGTAGTGATTCGACATCCGCTTCCGCTTCAAATTCGGCATGCAAAGTCATCGGACGACTGAAATCACTGGGATCGTTCACGTGCAAGGCCTGCAATGGCTTCACTGAAAAATCATCTGCCAGCAAGGCACTCGCCTGGTAAGATAGTTGCTGAGGGCTCGCCCCCATGAAGCGACGACGCGCATAGTAGCCCGGCAGGCCAGCCCAGGTCACCTTCAGTTCCCCCGCCCATATTCCATCTTCGCGCTGGTATAAATCCCATGCATATGTCTCGGCGGATTGCTCAGAGCGCCCCGCCGTCACCTCCATAAATCGGCTCGGTGAGCAATCAAAGACAAGAGCCTGACGCCCGACATTCCCCGGCGCAACAAAACCAAACGGCGTCGTCGTATCGGTCGAGTCTAACCACAGATCCTCCGTCTGCTCTTCAACCGCGGGGACATAAGCAATCGCATGGTTAAACTGCCATCCCGGGAATTCCGGATCTGTGCTCGACATGCGATTGATCAATACAAACTGCGCCTCGATCCCCATTTCTTTCAGCAAGGCGATCAGCAAATTGGCTTTATCCTTACAATCACCATAGCGATTGGTAATCGTCTGCTCCGGCGTGCGCGGTCGAAAACCGCCAATGCCGAACTCAATCGCGACATAGCGCAATGCATTGACAAATTCGTAAGCAGCACGGAGACGCTCCATCCGCGAGCCATAATTCGCCATGATCTCAGCGGCTTTAGCCTCGACCTGCGGCCCCCCGCTAAATGCCCCCGCTGAGATACGTAAATACCATTCGGAAAAAGCCTGCCAAGACTCCAACGAACTCACGCCCACCCATGCCATTAGCTCTCTCGCGGGTGGATCATAAGGCAAAGGCTCGTAGGCGGGAATGTCTTCAAAACTCCAGTTATAAACGTTCGAAAACTCCGTTTCGCTTTCGATCGCCTCTCCCTCGAGGTTTTTTAAGTAAAAGTGAAAAGTCGTCTTCAGCGGTAGTTTGAGCTCCAAAGACGCCTGCAGCACAGGAATCGATTCCTGGAGCGGGTATTCAATATAGAATTCAGGCAAACTATAATCGGCTTTGCGTGAAATCGTATAGCTCAACTCAACCACCGAACCGGGCAAAGCTTGCGGGAAAAAGAGCGTCGAAGTGCCAAAACTGTTCGCTTTAAACACCTCCGTATTTAAGACATACGAGACACCGTCCGGTAAAATGATACGAGCCCCCTCGACCTCGGTATCGACCGCGGGTGGATTCACCGCAAAACGATAGTTGCCCCACTCGTCGAAACTGGAGGGTTTGATCAAATACACGCGAGATCGGATTCGTTCTTGGCTGGAATGATCCGCGTTGACTGTTAATTCAACCGTGCGCTGCAGCACGAGCGCGTGAAAGCCATCGGGGTTGCGCTTCGACTGCGCGCTTTCGATCAACGCCAAGGAGGCGTCATCGGCCTCCACGCGAGCGAATAGTGCCTCTTTAAATTCCAACGGAATCTCAATATCCTGAGGCGAGACGGGCACAGGTGTCGCCGACTCCGTCTCCGATGCTGCCGCAGCAAGATCCGCAGCTTCTTCGAGCCCAAACGGCGCGGCAAGGATTTCGCCACGTACGGCATCATACAGGCGCGCATGCTCTCCCTGAGCCAGAGAGACAGACTCCAAATAACTCCTTAAGCGCTGGGCAGCAGTTGCAGCAAGCTGATGCAACGAGTCCGATGGAGCCTCCGCCAATGCAGTGATAAAAAACTCAGGAAAGCGCGGCACGTTCAACTCCCCCGCCTCCGTGGTTGCAGTCAGCACATCTCGATTTCCATGTGCTAGGTATGGAATATAAGCCCCGCTGCGTGCGGTCCCGATAAAAATCACTTGCTTGGCACGAATTGCGTCAAGCACTTCAGCAAGATCCACGGCGCTGAGCCGCGGCCCACGAATTTGAAATTCTGGCACATCTCGACGACCTAAGCCACTGTGGCCAAGCAAAATCAACCAAAACTCATCTGTCTCCGTCAGCCCCGCACTCAGTGACGCGATCGTTTTCAAAATAGTCTCACGGTCAGCAGTTTTGTTTGAAGTACCCCCCAATGTCTCGATTTGATCAGATTCTATGCCGCGAGCTTGTAACGCTTGCCGAGCCTGTACCACCATTTCTGCATACTTTACGTCCGCTTGTTCATTGCCCACCATACCGGTCACAATCACTGCGGAGCTAGCACCAGCCACCATTTGAATGGAAGTCATCAGAAACAGATAAAAAAACTGATGGAGCGATCGGAGGAACATTGTAGCGGGGCAAGGACAGTTGATTAGGTCATTCTTATAAAATACAAAAACAATCGTTTATATCAAAAACTTACATAGTCAAAGAATTTATAAGAAAGCTCACGATTCATAATTTGCATCACTAGAAAATCCTGTAGCTTGAATCACCACCACTAGAAAAACTGTGTTTATAACTTCGTATGACGGCTAAAACATAGGCTCATTTTCTTTACGAAAATATAATTTCAGATTGTATTTTAGATCACAAAGTAACTGAGTGATTTAATATGTTTAAAGAACCTTCGCAGCCCTTACACGAAACCGATCCTACGCTCAGCTCTGCGCGTTTATATCCATATTTTCTAGAAGATGGTGAAGACTTCGCTTGCGTGCTAGTCCTTCCAGGCGGCGGTTATTCCCATGTCAGCCACCAAGAAGGCCCTCCAGTCGCCGCTTGGCTGAATTCCATGGGTATCTCTGCCGCCGTGCTGGAATACTCGGTCACCTCTGAAGAAAGTCAAAGCACCTACCCCAAGCCACAACAACAAGCGCTGTATGCTATGCGCTGGCTACGTGCCAATGCGGAAGAACTGAACATCAAGCCCAGCAAGATCGGGGTGATTGGTTTTTCGGCAGGCGGCCATCTGGCGGCTTGCGTCTCGCATGGCTTTGACCGTAGCGAGTGGTTGATCGACCCCGATAATTGTCTGGCGGGCACTTCCGCCCGTCCGGATGCATCAATCTTATCCTATCCAGTCTTAAGCTCTAACACCGACTATTGCCATCAGGGCAGCATGAAGAACTTGTTTGGCCCTGGAGTGGATCGCGAACTGCTGGCAAGCGTATGCTGGGAAAAGCAAATACACTCGCATGCACCCGCCACTTTTCTCTGGCACACGGCAGAAGACCCGGTCGTCCCCGTAGAAAACAGCTACCATATGGCGATCGGCCTGCAGCAAGCGCAGATTCCCCACGAAGTGCATGTATTCCCGCATGGTCCTCACGGGCTGGGCCTCGTCAGTATTGCCGACCGTCGTCAAGGCAGCGCGGAGCAATGGCGGCCACTCGCAGAACGCTGGCTGCGCGAGCTCGGCTTCTAAGTTAGCCTCAGTCGAACCTTGTGCACTGCGAAGGCAGCTGTTTTAATGCGAAGATGCGCCTCACCAGCCAAGAACGCAAAAGTCTATCAGTCATCTTACTGATACTAGTGTTGGCTACGATTGCTTGGTGGATTTTTTAACCTATTGTCCGCCAGAATTGCTTGGTATTTTGAGCAAAGCTTGATTAGGCCTATGCCCATGCACGTACTTTTCATTGGAGGCACCGGAAACATCAGCGCAGCCAGCGTTCGTTTGGCCCTGCAACAGGGGCATACTGTGACCCTATTGAATCGCGGTAAGCGCCCACTGGAGGATTACGGTATTTACGGGGCCGAATCGATCGTGGCCGACATCCAAGACGAGGCGGCCACCCGTGCCGCACTCGAAGATCGCCACTTCGATGTCGTCGCCAATTTTATCGCATTTAAAGTGAGCGATATCGAGCGCGACATTCGATTGTTTCAAGGGCGTTGTGCGCAGTACATCTTCATCAGTTCTGCCAGCGCTTATCAAAAGCCGCTGGTACAGCCAATCATCACTGAATCAACCCCGCTCAAGAACCCCTACTGGCAATATTCGCGCGACAAGATCGCATGTGAAGACCGTTGCCTGCACGCCTATCGCGAGCAAGACTTCCCGATCACAATTGTCCGCCCCTCACTCACCTATGAGACCGTAATTCCCACCGCGATCGGTGGCTGGAGCGACTACACGATCATCGAGCGCATGCGCCAACGGCGCCCAGTGGTGGTGCACGGCGACGGTAGTAGCCTGTGGACGCTCACTCACGCCAGCGACTTCGCCAAGGGCTTCGTCGGCTTGCTCGGCAATCAACAGGCACTGGGCGAAGCCTTCCACATTACCTCCGACGAATTACTGACTTGGAATCAAATTTACGACGCTGTGGGCATTGCCGCCGGCACTGGACCGGTCGAGAAAGTGCACATCCCCTCCAGCTTCATAGCGAAACTGGAGCCCCGTGCCGAGGGCAGCCTACTCGGCGATAAAGCAGTGAGCTGCCTATTCGACAATACGAAAATCAAACGCGTGGTGCCAGGCTTCCAAGCCACCACCTCCTTTCAGGCAGGCATCCGGCAAACTCTAGCGTGGTTTGAGGCGAAGCCCGAACGGATGCAAACAGGTCCAGCCTGCCACCAACGGCTCGACCGAATCATCGCGGCGTATCAACCGTGTTATGATGCGCTGCGCCCTCTAGATTGAAGCGCACAGCGCGCATCAATTGACGTGCTATTTACCCCGACCTGCAATAGAAGCTTAGCATCATGCAAATTACACCCGCGATCCAAGCCGAAGCCAAGACCATCTTAGAGCTTTGCCAAGGCGACCTGATGGCCGCACTCAAAGTTGCGGAATCCCAACTCAACATTGTATACACCCGCGCGCAGGTTTTGATGAGCCTAGCAGGCATGGTCGTGACTGTGACTGGATTTTCCGGACGCCTGATCGCGGGCAGCAGTTCGGCCGCACAGATGTTTATCGTGGCGGGGCTACTCGTCTCACTTAGCAGCGCAGCATGGGTCTTTCGCCGTGTCATGCGTGTGCAATGGGTGACCAGCTTAGCCAGCCAAGACCGCGAGCATGCGCTCGAACACGCGCTCTACCGCCGCAACCGTAAGACGAGCGCCTATACGCTGGGCGGCACACTGCTTTTCATCGGACTGGTTCTTTATGCAATCGCCATAGCGCTCATGTTGACTAATCCAGTCGCGATCTCAGGCCCCGTCCGCTAAATTCATGTAACGCTGAGCTCCCCCAGATCGGCCACAGTCATCCAGTGGGCCATACTCTCGAGTGCCAGAGCCCAGATCAAACGGTCATCACGCGCGCTGGCATACGATACAGCGCGCTGAAGAGCAGACTCCCACATAAGCCATGGCGATGCACTTCACAAAATTCAGTGGCTTGAACAGCTCGTTCAAAATCAGGTAAAACACGTGCGCTCAGGCCCGCAGACAGACCAAAAAAACCGTATAAGACCCTCAACCAGAATCGAGCGCGCAGACGCCGCCAACCGCGGCTCGGAAGGCAAAAGTCCGACAATAGCCAATAAGCCGAATCACAAGCGCAAGCATTCAACTTCGCCACAGACGCACGCATCAAGGCATCCTCAAAATTGTCCAAAAAGAATAGCGTGACAATGAGATCATAAGCCGCCTCTGGCAACTCGGCCTCCAGCAGCGGCTCCTGCCTAAATGCAATACGTTCCGATGCCAGACCAGCCCGCCGCAAGCGAGCTTGCGCACGTGCAACCATACCCGCACTCGGCTCCACCACTGTGATGTGGGCCGTCGGAAATAAGCGCGCGAACTGGAGCAAAAACGAGCCATCCCCCTCTCCAACGATCAGGACACGCTGCGGCTGCGTCATGGCCGCCAAGCGATCCAATTGGCCCGTGCGTGCACGCTGCAAGGCGCTGCCCATCGTGCAACGCTCGATGCACTGATAAAAAGGAGCGAGGCGAGAGTAGTTCATTCTTCGTAAAAATCAGAAATATTGAAATTTGCACATCCTATTTTTTGCGAAACCGACTCTCGACATCCAGATGCGAACTCCTAATTTCGGACACCTTTCAACCATGAAACCAAGCACAAAGCCAAATCGCCCATTCTTCTCATCTGGACCTTGCAGCAAGCGTCCTGGTTGGTCGCTCGACGCGCTCAACGAGGCACTCGTCGGCCGCTCCCACAGAGCTAAACCAGCAAAAGCTCGCATCGAGGAAGTCATCGAAAAATCGGCCTCCATCCTCGGTCTGCCCGAGGGCTATGTCTGTGGCATCGTCCCGGCATCCGACACCGGCGCAGTCGAAATGGCCTTGTGGTCGCTACTGGGCGAACGCGGCGTTGAAATGTGCGCCTGGGAATCATTCGGCTCCGGTTGGGTCACGGATGTGCTCAAGCAACTGAAATTAGATAATGTGACCAAGCACGAAGCCGACTACGGCCAACTGCCCGATTTTTCAAAGGTAAACTGCGATAACGACGTCGTCTTTACATACAATGGCACCACCTCTGGAGTGAAAGTCCCCAACCTCGATTGGATTCCAGCGGACCGCAAAGGCTTGACTATTTGCGACGCGACATCGGCAGTCTTTGCAATGGACATCGACTACAGTAAGTTGGATGTAGTGACATGGTCTTGGCAAAAAGTTATGGGCGGTGAAGGCGCACACGGCATGATCGTGCTGAGCCCCCGTGCCATTGAACGTCTAGAGAGCTACACGCCGGCATGGCCTCTGCCCAAAATCTTCCGCATGACTAAAGGCGGCAAATTGATCAAAGGCATCTTTAGCGGCGCCACCATCAACACCGTTTCGATGCTTTGCATCGAGGACGCAGTCGACGGCCTACGCTGGGCAGAGAGTATCGGCGGCTTGCCCGCACTGATCGAACGCTCCGAAGCCAACCTTAAGGCCATCGCGGACTGGGTCGCTAAGACTGACTGGATCGACTTCCTGGCTGAAGACGCAGCCACCATTTCCAACACATCCATCTGCCTCAAAATTACAGCCGATTGGTATCAAGCACTGTCCGCAGACGAGCAAGCAGCCAAAGCAAAGGAACTAGTCAGCCTGCTGGACAAAGAAGACGTCGGCTACGACTTCGGCAGCTACCGTGACGCACCCGCAGGTCTTCGCATCTGGGGCGGCGCCACAGTCGACACTGCAGACATCGAGGCACTCTTGCCATGGCTGGACTGGGCCTTTGCCGAGATTCAGGACTAAGCGAGAATTGCGGCTTGAGGAAATAGTTTCGTGAAGTGAACGACCCTCGAGATGCGATCCTTTTTTACGACGGGGAATGCGGGCTTTGCCAGCGCTCTGTGCAGTTCTTATTACGACGCGATCGGGGCGAAGTGCTCTACTTTGCCCCGATTCAAGGCGTGACCGCGCAGCAGTACCTATCTGCGCATTTAAGGACCGCCCTATCATCGGTGATTTACCTGCGGCCAACGACAGACGGCCAGCCGGCTAAGACTTTACTACGCTCGGATGCAGTGTTGTGTGCCTTGATTGACATGCATACTGCTTGGCGCTACCCAGCCTACTTGGCCCGTTGCATCCCTCTGACTTGGCGCGACGCGATTTATCAATGGATCGCGAATAATCGAGATCGGCTCTGGCGTCGGCAGACTTGCCTGCGACCGAATCCCAAGCAAAGTAAGCGCTTGCTCCCCTAGCCCTTTAATCACTCACAGAGCAAGCGACAACGATCCGACTACGATCCGGCAACGATCCGGCAACGATCCATAGGATGCGAACAGCGCGAACAGCAGCTAGCCGACCCAATCGAAGGCGGCATGCGACTCGAGCTCTTGCACGGTGGTAAAGCCGAGCAAGACTTTCTTCAAACCATCGTAGCGGAGTGGACGGTAGCCCACTTTCTTCGCAGCTGCAGCCAATTCCGCATCGCTACCGCCAGACAAAATGAGTCCGCGCATTTCCTCTGTGATCAGCGCCATTTCATGAAACGCAATCCGACCACGATAGCCCGAATTCCGGCAATGTGGGCAGCCGCGCCCTTCGTAAAAAATAGGCGCTTCCACTTCTTTATAATCGTAGAAAAACTTAGCGAGGACTTCCTCATCGGGCGTATACGAACGCTTACAATGCTCACAGATACGTGCAGACAAACGCTGCGCCAGGACCGCCAGTAACGAGGGCGCCACCATGTAGGGCTCGACGCCGAGTTCGACCAAACGGACGACAGCCTGGATCGCATTATTAGTGTGCAAAGTGGAAAAGACCAAGTGGCCCGTCAGTGCAGCTTCGGTTGCGATTTTCGCGGTCTCTAAGTCACGGGTCTCCCCCACCAAGATCACATCAGGATCTTGACGCAGTAAAGAACGCAACAGTGAAGAAAAGTTCAAATCAATCTGCGCGTTCACCTGAGACTGAATGATTCCTTCCATCTGTGTTTCGACGGGATCTTCAATCGTGCAAATGTTGACCTCGGGCGTATTGATCTCGTGCAAGGCCGCATATAAGGTGCTGGACTTCCCCGACCCCGTCGGCCCGGTCACATAAATCATGCCGTTAGGATTACGAATAACTTGCTTGAACGGCTCCAGAATCGACTGCGAGATCAGCATCTGATCCAGCGAACGAAAATCCTTCTTCCCCGTAAGAGCGAGAATACGCAACACCAACTTCTCACCATAAATAGTGGGAATGGAGGACACCCGAAAGTTTACCTGCTCTGTGCCAAGCGGCACGGAAAAGCGGCCATCTTGCGGGAAACGTGCTTCCGCGATATTGAGATGACTGAGGATCTTAATGCGCGACTTAAGCGGTGCATGTAAGGCAGCTGCGATGGTGAAGGCATGTTGTAATCGACCGTCGATGCGAAAGCGAATATTGGTCGAATTTTCGCGTGGCTCCATGTGTATGTCGGAGGCACGTTCTTTAATCGCGAGGTAAAGCAACGCATCGCAAAGACCGATAATCGACTTCGATTCGCTCATGCGCTCGAGTTCTTCCGGCTTTAGTTTCGCGAGAATCGCGCCTTGGCTCTTTTCCAGCTGCTCGATTAACTCTTCGACACTCTGGTCGCTACTATAATGCAGCTCGATTGCGGCTTGCACCTCGGAGCTCAAACAAAAGACAGGGCTGATCTCTTTTCCGGTGATCGCAGCAAGGCGAGTGATCAAGGCCTGATTATGTGGATCAGGCATGGCCACCGTCAAGGCCGACTCGATCACATACAGGGGCATCACATTCCCCTTACGTGCGATTTCGATAGGTATGCTGAAGATGGCTTCTTCGCTAATGATCGTAGAAAGTGGGTCGACGTAAGCCGCCTCGATGCGATCACTCCATAGGCGACAGCCCACCTCTTTCTTGATGTAAGCTTCCTCGATTAAATACTCAATCAAAGCCAATGAGTTTTCCTCCGCGCTCAGCAATGCACGGTCATACACTTCGTTTGAAAGTGTGACGTGGTGCTTCTGTAGCAGCTGTTCGCGAATCGTTATACTCATTTCTTCTTTTTCTTCTTTCGAACCTGTTTGCCGAACATTTTATTAATTTCGGTCGCATCCACAAGTTCGCGGCCCAAAGCGGAATCTCTGCGGTCGATGGCAACTTCCTCCATGATCTCTTTTAGCGAATAGCGCACGCCCTGCGGTATACTGGAATGGGGCTGCTGTGTATCTTCGCTCATGATCGATCTACAATATCATTAATTTATTCGCCCCAGATCTCTTCGATCAGGTTATTAATTGTCTCCACGACGATTTCCTTCTTCATGTCTTTACGCAAATAGTAGGAAGCACCGCACTCGACGCTCTTTTCAACTGCTTGGCGTGAAGCCACCGAGGAAGCCATGACCACGACAGCCTCGTCATCGTACTCCACGATCTCTTTCAGCGCCTCCAAGCCTTCTTTAACCGGCATATTCACATCCATTAGCACAAGCTCTGGCTTCCAGCGCTTATACAGATCGATGCCTTCTTGCCCATTTGCGGCCTCATAAATTCGCTCGAAACCAAGTTGTTTCAAGATCAGCTTGAGATAAGCACGCAAGTGAGCTTCGTCATCAACAATCAGGGCTGTAATCGGTCGGCTCATATTGAAGCAGTTTTTTTAAGTAATACGCGCTGTCGAGCATGAAACTGGGCAAAATCCCTTAGCCGAGTTTTCTAATGAGTGTAAACGAAGTGCCCTTGCCCAGCTCGCTGTGCACCTGCACCTGCATACCGAGGCGTTCACTCATTTGCTTAACGATGTAAAGACCTAGGCCCAACGAGGATTCATTGTCGGTGGGCTTGGAAGACAAACGCACAAATTTACCAAATAATTTGTCCAAATCGTCATCTTTGATCCCGCACCCGGAATCCGAAATCTCGAGCTCCAAAAGCGAATCGACACAGCGTGTGGTGATCCCGACCTTACCGAACTTGGGCGTGTATTTGATCGCATTGCTAATCAAATTACTAATGCAGACATCCAACCAATCGTGATGACTCTGTAGATGCACTCCTTCCGTTTGCTCTAAATTGATCTGCACATGGATGTTTTTGTGTGCCGCTTGCGGCAAAAATTGTGCCAGCACAGACTCCACCACTTCATTGAAAATCAGATCCTCCGTCGCCACCGGGCCGTGAAAGCTCTCCATCCGTGACACATCCAGCAAGCGCTCGGTTAAATCCAGCATCCGGATGCCGCATCTTTTGATATCATCGATAAACTCATCGCAAGTAAACTCATCGAAGCCGCCCTCTGCCAAATCACACAGCCCGATCACTGAATTGAGTGGATTACGTAGGTCGTGTGCGAGCACACCGATAAAATCGTCCTTTTCACGATTCATCCGTTCTAGCGTGCGATTAGCGATTGCCAAGTCTTCAGCGGTGGCCAAGAGCTCAAACTTCTGCTTTTCATTCATCGCATTGGTCCGACTCAGTGCTTCGTTTTGCACCTCGAGTCGACCTTGCTGGCGCTTGATCGCTGCGATGCAGATGTAAGCCACGATACAAGTCACCAACAGCGCCAAGGAGATATTGACGAACAACTGCTCCTTCACCGGCGCTAGCATCGCGGCCTCGCTTTGCTCCACGATCAGGTACCAATCCAGCTCCGGGACATAGCGACAGTGCAATAAGCGGTTCTCACCGTCGCGTCGATAACTCAGCTGGCTCCCCTGGTCATTTAGCAAGTCAGAAACATGCTCGCCTAAGCCCTCGATTTCTTTCAGGTGAGTATGCTTGAGCAGGGGGCTATTCATCGGGCGTAAGACGATCTTCCCCTCTGCATCGGTAAAGTAGATCTGCCGCTCGTATTTGGCTTCGTAGCGACTGATCAAATTATTGACACTATTCACGGTAAGCCCCACGCCAGTGGCTCCGATAAAATTACCGTCGTAATCAAATGTCCGGTAATTGATAAAGATCGTCATCTCATCCGCATTGGCCAAATCGGGGTCTACATTAATCTCATACGCATCCTCCATGTCACGCACCCGATAGTACCACTCATCGCGCGGCTCAGATTCACGAACCGTTTTTAGTAAACCATATGAATGATAATACTTTTGAGTCTGCTCCGACACGAAAAACGAAGTAACGGTGGCATACTTAATTTTAATCTCATGCAGGTAACGCGTAATCGCATCGTCATCCAGCTCACCCGAAATCGCCCAATCGCGTAGGAAAGTGTCATGCGCCATCAAGGAGGCAATAAACACAGGCCGCAAGAGATCGCGCTGAATTTCGGAATACACATTGTCCGAGGTCAGTGGCAGTGTACTCTCCGTGATCGTATCGCGAATATTACCACGCGAGACGAGATAGCTGCTAATACTAATGAGTAAGAATCCGGCCAACAATAAGAGGCTAACGAACCACGCCCAACCAAAGCGCTTAGAAAAAATGTTTCCGACCATTAAAAAAATTTAGCAAGATTAGAAAGGTTGCTGATTTTCGTCAGCTGCGATCTCGGGACGTTTATGATCCTTATTAAACCGCATGGATAGCAAGGTGGAGACCCCCTTCTCTGGCATCGTGACGCCGAAGACGGTATCCGCATTGGAAATCGTGCGTTTATTGTGTGTAATGATCAAGAACTGAGATTTATCGGTGAATCCGTGCAGAGTATCACAGAATCGTCCAATATTAGCGTCATCCAAGGCAGCGTCAATCTCATCGAGCACACAAAAAGGACTGGGCTTGACCATATAGATGGCGAAAAGTAAGGCAACAGCCGCCATGGTGCGCTGCCCACCAGAGAGCAGTGTCACACTTTTCAGGCGGGTACCCGGGGGGCGCGCGATAATATCAATCCCCGACTCTAGCGGGTCATCAGAGTCAACCAAAACGAGGTCGGAATCGCCTCCGCCGGAAATTTTGCCATAGGTGAATGCAAAATTCTTCTTCACTTGTTCGAAGGTATCGCGGAAGAGGGCCTGAGAGGTCTCGTTGATTTCGTCGATAGTCTCGACCAATTTGTTTTTTGAATGATTCAGGTCTTCGCTCTGGCTGAGCAAGAAATCGTGCCGATCTTTCAAATCGGCGTATTCGCTAATAGCGTCCAGATTGACGGGGCCCATATTAGAGATGCGGCCCTTGAGTTCACCGACCTCGGTTTCGATGGTGGACCAGTCGGTGTGGTCCATCTCGGCCAGCTCTTCTTCGCTGGGGTCGCGGCGCTCTTGCTTGGGTTGCGCCGCCAGCTGATCGGGGTCATCTAACTCGTCGAGATTGACCCGTTTTTCGAACTCAACATTGCCCTCCCAGAGCTCCGCCTTCCAGTCCACTTGTGATAGGTCGATCTGATACTCTTCCAGCGCGGTGTTTTGAATAAATCCAAGCTGCGAGCGCTCTTCGGCCAGACGAATTTCAAGTTTGGTTAAGTCTTTATCCAAGCCGCGGCTCTCATTGCGACGCCCTGCGAGTCCTTCATCAATTTCATTGATCACCGCGTCGATGCCTTGTAGCTGCTCGCGATCTTTGTCGAGTTCATCATTTGCGATGGCCAAGGTTTTGGCCAACTCGACACTCTTATTGGCTTGGTGCTCGCTCGACTGCTTCAATTGTGCAATCTGCTCGTTAATGGTATCAATTTCCTGATGTCGACGCACGATTCGGTGCTCTAAGCTGGCGGTCTCTCGCTGCACTTCACTCAAAGCACGGTCGACGGATTCCAGTCGTTGCTTCTTCTCCGCCAATTCGAGGCGCACATCCGAGAGCGCCTCACGTCTGGCATCACGCTGCTGACGAGCCTCATCAATCGCGGCCTCGAGGTCGCTGCCCCCCTGGCGCTCGTCTTTCAGACTTTGCTCTGCACCCGCAAGTTCCTCCCGGGCATTTTCCAACTCGGTAATCGAATCACCATGTTTCTCATCGAGGCGAAAAATCTCGTCTTCGGCCTGACTGCGCGTGCGAGCGTTTTGCTCGATTTTTTGCCTTTGATTGCGCTCTTCGGCCACCAGACCGGAGACCTCACTGGCCAGATCGCCTAAGCGCTTACGCTGCGCTTCCACCGTGGCTTCGGCCACATTACGTCGTTCCTCAAGTGTTTCGGCTTGTCCCCGCAACTCTTCGAGTGCCGCACGCTCGGCGCCGATCTCTTGACGCAAACTGCGAATCTCAGACTCACGCTCCAGCACACTGGAAGATTTTTTACCCGTCGTACGCCCACCGTGGATCAGGCCACGACAATCAACGGTCTCCCCGTCACGAGTGGCAACCAGCAGGAAATCGAAATCTGGCTGCGCCTGCCAATACGTGAGAAACGACTCTAAGCTATCTGCAAAGTAGCAGCCCGAAAGTAAACGATCCACCGGCGCTTGCAGCTTAGCATCACGCACCGTCACCACATCCGCAGCGGCAACCAATCCTGCCGGTAGTTCGCCGACAGCGACAGCACGGCCCGGCGGTAGGTCAATTTGTAAGCAAGCACGCCCTAAAAAGTCGGCATCCAGCTTGCCAATGACGGAGAGTGCGGTGGCAGAATCACCGATATACAATGCGTCCGCCGCCGATCCCAGTAGAGTCTTTAGAGCGGTGGTGTAGGTGCTATCGACCTTAAGTTCCTTTGAAATAATCGAGACACGATCCTGCGAGACCACATCGTGTAATTTATCCCCAAGGATCGCCTTCGCGCCCTCACCAAAGCCCTCAAACTTAGCCTGCAAGCTCTCGAGCACATTGAGTTGAGCCGTCTTGCGCGCGATGCCACGGTCTTGCTCTTGAATGCGCTCCTGCAAGCTGCGATATTGCGTCAAAATCTCGCGCGAATCCGCACGTGCTTCTTCAACCGCTTGTTCACTGCTGGCCTGTTCCGCGCGGCGCCGCTCAAGTAGGCCTTGAACCTCAGCTAAGCCCTGCTCCAGAGCCACGACTTCTTCTTTTAAATTCAGCGCACTCTCGGTCAAAGAGGCGTGCTTGACTTGGTAGGTCTTGAGGTCGACTTCGAGTGTGGTGCAGCGTGAGCGTGCACGGTTGATACGATTTTCTGCGGTCAGTAGATCTTGGCGACGCTTTTTAAGCTGCCCTTCCATGGCGGCAAGTTGTTCCTGCGCGGCGGCCAACTCTTGGTTACGCTCACGAAAGATACGGTCGGAGTCATCCACCACTTCGAGGTGCATTTGCTTATTCTCGCTCTCGTCCTTCGCACGGGTGGCGAGTTCCGCTTTCTGCTGCTCCAAGTCGGCGATCTCTTTTTGATACTCGGAGATGCGCGCCACCATATCCTTAGAGCGAATCGTGGAAAACTCGGACTGATTATCGGCGTTCTCTTTTTCGGAACGCAAATTATAGACGCGCTGCTGCAACTCTTCCATTTTTTGCGCAAGCCCCGCGCGCTGCGCCTTCTTTTCCATCAGAATGGACTCATCACGCTCCAGCGAACCAGTGTGCGCTTCTACTTGCTTACGCAGTCCAGAGGCTCGCTCAGCCAACTGAGTGATTGACTGGCTCAAGTCGGAATGACGATAAGCACTATAGGCCAGGTCAAGGTGAGTCAAACGATGTTTAATACGCTGGTAACGTAGCGCCTTGCTGGCTTGGCGCTTTAAAGAGCCGATCTGTCGAGATACTTCATCGATGACATCTGTCACCCGAGCCAAATTGGCATCGACGAGCGCCAGCTTACTGAGTGCTTCCTTGCGCTGTGCCTTGTAGAGCGTGATCCCCGCAGCCTCTTCGAAAATAGTGCGACGCTCGGCGGGGTTGGTCGACAAAATCTGGTCAATCTGCCCCTGCAACATGAACGAGTAAGACACACGCCCCACCCCTGTATTGGCAAAGAGTCGTTGAATATCCTTCAAGCGCGACACCTTGCCGTTGATATAATAATCGCTGCCCCCATCACGGCTGACGCGACGTGAAATAGCCACCTCGTTAAACTGAGTGCCCAGTTCCGCCTCACAGTCGGTAAAAGTCAATTTGACCTCGCAGGTCGGCAAGCCCTTACGCTTGTCGGTGCCTTCAAAAATCACGTCTTGCATAGATGCGCCACGTAGCGCCTTGGCACTTTGCTCCCCCAGCACCCAACGAATCGCATCCACGATATTACTTTTACCGCAACCATTCGGTCCCACCACAGCAGTCACGCCTTGGCGCAGATCCAAACGAGTGCGGTCGGCAAAACTCTTAAAGCCACTAATGACAATCTCTTTAAGATACATATTCTAAATTTTGATGCGATTGTGGGGGTAGAAAAACCGCTAACAACAAAGTGCCAGAGAAGGCCCCGCAACTCTAAAAAGCCGAGCCTAAATGGCACACCCGCGTATAATCCTCCTAATATTCCCGCTCACCAAAGAGCGCCGTGCCGACTCGAATCTGAGTGGATCCAGCTGCAATGGCCGCTTCGAGATCGCCCGTCATCCCCATCGAAAGCTCCGGCAGCGGCACCGCAAAACGCTCCGTTAAAGAATCCCTCAGGCAGCGCAAAGCTTCAAAGGCCGCCCGCGCGACATCAGGATTCTCGCTCAAGGGCGCAATCGTCATCAGCCCATCGACCCGTAAGTGCTCTAGCCCCAGCGCCGTTTCTAACACGAGGTCCGCTTCCGATACCTTAAAACCGTGCTTGTTGGGGTCCTCCCCTGTGTTGCACTGTAATAATATAGCCAGAGTCTTGTCTTGCTCCCCCGCGAAACGATCTAAGCGACGAAGCAACTTTAAGGAGTCCACCGACTGAATACGGTCAAAAATCGCCACCGCATCCTGAGCCTTATTACTCTGTAAATGCCCAATTAATTCCCATTGTAGCCCCGTATTGCATGAGCTGTGCTTATCGGCAGCCTCTTGCACACGATTTTCGCCAACTGCGCCCATCCCACTGCGCAGCACATATTCCACCGCAGCCACCGGATGGTTCTTAGTGACAGGCAGCAACCTTACGGCATCCACAGGTCGCCCACTGCGCTCGCAAGCTTGGACCATTCGGGCTCTGACAGCCGATAAGTTTTGCTCAAAAATAGAGTAATCAATCATAAGTTATTCAGAAAATTTATTAATAAAAAAAGATGCATTAGAATCGCTTAATTTATTATTGCATTTCAATAAGCCTCAGTTATACAAATATCTCATGCACGTCGAAAATTTCAAAATATTCTCAGATTTAGTTGAGAGCGAAAGCTTTTCTCGCGCCGCGAAGCTAAACGGCATCACCCAATCTGCGGTGAGCCAGCAACTGCGGGCGATGGAGAAGCACTTTAGTATACTAATCGTAGATCGCAGTCAAAAGCAATTTCGTCTAACACGTGAAGGGCAAAAACTGTATGAATCCGCCAAGGAAATCCTCTATCTCTACGACAAGCTCAACAGCGAGTTGCAGGAGATGAAGAAGGTCATCAGCGGCACGATCCACATTTCGACCGTTTATAGTATCGGCCTGCACGAGTTGCCACCGTATGTGAAAGCATTTTTATCCAAATATCCGGAAGTCAACATTCGGGTCGAATACCGTCGCGCCAACAATGTCTACGAAGACATTCTCACCAACTCCATCGACTTGGGCCTGGTTGCATACCCGCAAAAGCATAAGCAACTCGAAGTGCTGCCCTTCCACGACGACATTTTGGTGCTCGTAGTCAGTCCGGAGCATCCCTTGGCCGGCAACAGCAATGTCACTCTAGAAGAAATCTCCGACCAGAAATTCATCGGCTTCGAGCCTGATATTCCTACTCGTAAAGCGACCGATCAGATCTTCCGCGAAGCCAACTTGGAGATGGAGCCCGTCATGGAGTTCGACAATGTCGAAACCGTCAAGCGCGCTGTCGAAATCAACGCCGGGATCGCCATCTTGCCGCAGACCACCGTGACCCGCGAAGAGGCGCAAGGCCTGCTCAAGGTGATCAAATTTAAAGATCAGGTCTTCAAACGCCCACTCGCGCTCATCCACCGCAAGGGTCGCGTGCTGACCCCTGCGATGAAAAAGCTCATCGATCTACTGACATCGAAAGATCTTAATAGTCTGGAAAGCGAGAGCTAGCAAATCGGATCGCCCGACTATTCTGCAATCGCGCCGCGGCGGAATTGGGTATAGCCGTTCTTCATCGAGCTATAAGGGTCGATTGCGCTCCCCTTCAGCTGCTTATAGCGCTGAAGGATTTCGGGACTCTTTGCAACAAACTCAGAGCCTGAAAGCGCAAGACGCGCCTCCCAATCCCAGTCATCAATCAAGCTGAAGGGTTCCTTCAAAGGATTCACCGAACGATCACCGATCAAGCCCCCTAAGTCGCGTAAATTGGACGGCCCCAACAGCGGTAAGATTAAGTAAGGCCCTTCTCCGATGCCCCAAGCTCCCAGCGCTTGGCCCACATCTTCTGATTTAATCGGCGCAAAGCCCTCAATAGAATCCGCAGGTGTCAGGATGCCTGCAATCCCGAGGGTACTATTAATCGCAAAGCGCCCCGTTTCCACCCAAGCGCCCTTTAGTCGGCCCTGTAAAAGATTGCCCGCTAAACGGACTGGATATTTCAAATTATCGAAGAAATTACTCGCGCCACGCTCAATCGGGTCCGGTGTAATGGCAGTATAGCCATTCACCACGGGTTCTAGTAGCTGTAAATAAACAAAATCGTTAAACTCGAAAGTGTAGCGATTCACTACTTCCAAAGGATCATACACATCGGAGCTCGAGGCCACATCCTCGTAATAAAAGTCCTCGTCCGAGAGCGTGCTGCCTTGTGCAGACAAGCTTTGCAGGCCCGTAAGGCCCAGCAGTGCAGCTCCCATAACAGGAGCGATAAAAAATTTAGATTTTAGTGTCTTCATTGATCTCATCTTGTTGCAGTAGTTCCTTCAATCGAGTAATCAGCTCAGCGCCTGTTCCCTTACGAAAATGATCGTCTAATTGCTCACGGTAATTGGAGACCACACTCACATTTTCCGCCACAATATCGTAAATCTGCCAACCAGACTGCATTTTGCGCAAACGATAGAGCACGTAAAAAGTCTTACCGTCTAAGAAAATCTTGGACTCGATCTCCATACGCCCCTCAGAGGTCGTAGTAACTTCTCCCAATGTAACTTGCGGGCGCCCTTTACCTTTCAGCCCTTTCACGTAGGCTTTGAGTACCAGTTGCTTCACTAATTCCAAAACCTCTCCTTGTTCACGCGGACTCAGCACGCCCCAGTTACGGCCGATCGCCCGGCGTATGATCACGTCCAGATCGTAACTGGCTTCTATGGTTTGACGCACCTTTGCCTGTTTTTCTTCATCAGAGAGGCTCGCGCAACAGTCAGAATAAATGACATTGAGCGCCGCATCGATCGTGCCCTGTAGCTTGGCACGCTGGGCCTCTTCAGCCGAAACTGAAACGCTGCTAGCGCCCCAAATGAGACTCAGTAGTAAAATCGCTTTAGTTAAATATTTGAGCATAATAATGTGGGTAAGCTATTCAGACTTCTCGTCAATACCTCCAAGGGCAAATCGGCTAATCAAGCTTTCGATATCAAGCGCCGACTCGGTGTCAACAATTTCGTAGCCAGGCTCCATCGGCATGCCGCCACCGGGCGAGAGGTTGATATAACGGTCGCCGATCAGCCCGGCCGTCTTCACAGAGGCAATCGTATCTTCGTCCAATTCCAAGGAATTGGGCAGCTCTAGCGTAACGATCGCATCAAAACGTTCATTTAAGACGACCTCCTTGACCGTCCCCACTCGCACGCCAGCAATCTCGACACGGCTGCCTGGATTCACACCGCTCGCACTACTAAAGCGAGCCGTAATCGTGTAGCGATCGCTACCAAAGAAACGTGCCCCCCCCACCTGGATCGCCAGATAAAGCACGGCCGCCAGCCCCACGAGCACAAAACAGCCCACGAAAAATTCAATGCTACGATTATTCATAAATTACTGAGTCCCTCCAAACTGAGCGGATGCTTTCCGGCCATAGTTTGCCTTACTTAAAAACCCCGACAAAGCCGTCTGCGCCTCCGAGTTCAAGGCCTCGGGCGGACCACAAAATTGAATGCGGCCTCCGTCCAACCAAGCCACTTGATCGCTGATCTCAAAGACTTCCGGAATATCATGACTGACCAAAAGCGCAGTAAACCCAAAGCGCTCACGATAGTCCGCAATCATTTCAAACACGCTATACTTACGCTCGGGATCCAGCCCTGTGGTCGGCTCATCGAAAAGCACCACCTGCGGCTTCGTAATCAAAGCCCGCCCGAGGGCCACTCGCTTCTTCATGCCCCCCGAAAGCTCGCCGGGGAAACGATCCGCGGCATCGCTCAATTCCAGCTGCTGCAGCATCGCACTCACCCGCTGCTGGATATCCACCCGCCCCAGCTTCGTCGCCTCACGCAAAGGCAGCGCAACATTATCAAAAGTCGACAGCGAATCAAACAAGGCGTTATTTTGAAACATGTAACTAAAAGACACGCCCGCATCACTATTCGCGCGCCGCCGACTCTGCGAAATCGCCTGCCCGTCTAACTGAATCGTGCCCGCATCCGGCTGCAGGAGATTTGCGATACATTTTAGTAGCACCGACTTACCAATGCCGCTCTTGCCAATGATCGTGGTCACCGAAGCTGCCGCCACGTCCAGATCGACCCCATCCAGCACACGCTTGTCTCCAAAGTGCTTCTTAAGACCACGAATTTTGAGAAAGGCATCCATACTACAAAAGAAAAGAAGTGATTAAATAGTCCGCCGCCAGCACCATTACACTCGACCACACCACCGCGCGCGTGGCCGACTCGCTCACCCCGCGCACTCCGGGGAACGAGGCCTTGCGGTGTGTGTTAAAGCCACGATAGGCACAAATCGAAATCGTCAATAGGCCGAAAACCAGCGACTTAATGTAGCCCCCCTGCACATCCGCCCAGCTGACGCTCTCAAACGCACGGTTCCAATACACGCCCGCGTCTAAATTCAAAAGTACCGAGCCCGTCAAATAGCCCCCAAAAATCCCAATTAAATCGAAGACCGCAGTCAAAATCGGGAAACAAATCAAAGTCGCGACCAGTCGCGGCCCCACTAAAAAGCCCAGCGGGTCGATACTCATCGTCTGCAAAGCATCAATCTGCTCATCATTACGCTGAATCCCCAGCTCTGAAGCCATCGCCGAGCCCGCTTGCCCGACCACCATCAAGGCAGTCAAAACAGGCCCCAACTCACGAATGAGCGAAAGCGCCACCGCCGTGCCCAATGCCGACTCCGCTCCAAACTTCACCAAAGTATAATAAAGCTGCAGCCCCATCACCAAGCCAGTGAACAAGCCCACCGTCGCCACAATTGGCAAACAGCGCACACCGATCTCATGGATCGCCTGCGTCAACTTAGCCAAGCGGCCACGTTGCACAAAAAATCCACGGAGCGCCTCCAAGCCAAAGAGAGAAATTTCTCCCAGCTCAAAGACCACACTGAGTGCTGAGCGTCCAAGCGTGCGTATCATAATAAAGGGTTGAGTGTATATAAAAGGGCGTATCCGAAAGAGCGAACGATGAGATATGACATAACTCCCCCTCCCAATGGAAGCCGAACTTTCGAAAATTTAAACCACAAGGGGCTCATTCGCCACCAGAGTCAACCACTCGCAGAGAGTTCAGCTTTCAATCGCTTGGCTACGCGATCCAGCTAAAGCTGGCCCCTGCTCCGCTCACTGCGTTCGCTACGTCGAACCCCCGAGTGGATTCTCATCCCAGTTCCGCTTCGCGGTAATCGCATGACTACGCAATGGCAAGGGCGCTGGGATTCGAACCCAGGACCGTCGGTTTAGAAAACCGATGCTCTATCCAACTGAGCTACACCCTCATTCCAAAAGCTGGTAATGTGTACTCGTTCAGCCAACTGGCAAGACAATCTAATCAGTCAAAAGCTAAAATTAAAACAGAATTAAGCGGCCGCATCAGCGAAGGACTTCGCTAGCCTCTACTCTAGCCCTAGTTTCTGGCGGCCAGCTTCAGAAATCATATGCGGGGTCCAGGGTGGATCCCAGACGATATCGACTTGGGCCTTTGAGACGCCAGTCAGTGCTTCAATATTCTTTTTGGCGTCCTCCGCAATGACTGGGCCCATGCCACAGCCTTGGGCCGTCAAAGTCATTTTAACCTCAACCTGGTGCTGGCCCTCCGCATCTGGTTGGCTCAATTGCAGATCATAAATGAGCCCTAAATCCACAATATTGACAGGGATCTCGGGATCGAAGCATCCACGCATGGCATCCCACACGAGCTCTTCACTAAAAGGCACATCACTATCCGCCGACTGCTCAGCTTCAACGCTAGCATCGAGCTGAGCCTGAGCTTCAGCTCCAAGCGCATCCCAATCACGGCTCGAAAGGCGGTAAAGCCCCGAGTCTGTGCGTATGGTGACTGTACCACCAAGTGCTTGCGAAATGACTGCGCGCGTGCCTGAGCTAAGCACCTTAATCTCTCCCGCTGGAATGATTGTGGCCTCGGTATCGCGAACAAGAGTTAATTCTTCGTTAAACTGCATAGAACTCAAAACAGCATAACCACGACTAATGTCAATCCACAGCGGAGATAAAGCTTGCACCATTTACGAAACAGCCGGGCCAGAACAGAGGAATATACTTGGCAATGTGCCATTGCTGTTGAAATACTCTCTCTTTTCATCCCGTCCACATCCCCATATCATACAATGCTCCGATCCAAAATCAGATCCTACGCAAAGTCTCTCCTTCTAGCTCTGTCCCTACTGCCAGCACTTACACATGCTGCCAGCAACGATGAGGCCATAGATCTAAGTATCCTAAAACAAAGCGATACTTTAATGCCTTACATGACAGCGTCCCAGAAGATGCAGTATCTGCGCTTAGAACGTGCAATCGACTCGGCACAGTCGGATTTAAAGAGCGGTCAATACTTAGCGAATAGCAAGCCCTCTAATTTAAATCCCGAGCAAGATGTGCAACCGCTCATCGAACGTGGCAAACTGCTCATTGAAAGCGCTCAGTTGCAGATAAAAAATTCTCAACAAGGACTGGTTGAACTCTTACAAATCGTACAACAGCAACAATCCCATCAGGTCGCAGTGGATTTAAAGCGCTTCGATTACGACCTCGAATCAGCCAACTACGACGATGCAATCACAGTGCTTTGTAAACGACTTCTAAATACCTGTTGGGAACTCGGTTATGAAACCCTCTTTTTTGATGGCGTCTTTATTCAAGACAGCGAGAGTACGCAGCGATCCAGCCCCGAGTTACACAACAACACCTACGACCAACTCATCAAAATTGATGGCACAGCGTTTAGCGTCACGATTCCAGTGGATTTCCAGCTAAAGCCCGACACCACTGGCTCCACCAGCAGTATCTTTGAATATGAGAATGCACCCATTTTCAAAGATGACAAAAAGGCTTTGCTAGTGATCGAAATGATACAACCCGCGGGCTCCAGTTCAGGGCTACTCTCCTTGCGAGCCATCGACCTGGGCACGCAGCAAATTGTCGCGCACCACTTGATCAAAATCAAAGACTCCGCTGAAAAGCTAGGCTTAGAAAGCGAGAATCTAGTTGATCGCACACCTGACCAACTCAAATTACGTGACGAAGCGAATGCATTGGAAACCCTGTCCAATCTAGGTGATCTTTACATATTTAAGGTGAGCTCCGAATTCGAGAACACAATTGTTAACGAATTGCTGATACACACACTGCTCAAAGAGAAGACACTTAAAATTACCGATAGTGACTTCATTTTGCGCGCCTACGGCGCAGCCCTGACAACGCCCGAAAGCTGGCAAGGTCACTCGAATGCGCAACTAACAATCAATGCAGACAGCTCGATCAACCATTACAAGCTTGTCGCTTTAGCTGATAACAGCGACCGAGTGCTGCCCTGCGGTACGCTACAGTTAACTAATAGCAATGCCCCCGAAACAGTCACAGATACTGCGGAAGCAAGCGAGGAAACTGCAAAAAATTAGAGACTGACAACCGCCTCTTAATCTAAGAGGCGGATATCGACCATCACATCTTGAGCGATTTGCTCTAGACGTGCACGAATCGCTTCGCGATCGATTTCAGGATCACAGCCCAAGCGGGCCTTGGCTTCAAAAAGCATGCCGCCCGAACTGGGCGCGCTGTAAGCGCGCGTGCTGAGCTCCTCGACATTGACGCCTGCGAGTGCCAGCGCCTTAAAGACATCGCGCACGATGCCCGGTTGGTCACTGCCCACCACTTCCAAGTCAAACTGACGCAGTGGCTCCGCCGGAGAACAGGTCGAGCCAGCTGCGATCATGACATCGAGGTCGCTAATCGTGCGCAAGGCGATCTCCAACTCTTGTTGTAAATCGCCCGCAACAGTGACTTCCAGCAGGCCGACAAAACGTCCGGCCAGATGTGCCATCCGGCAGTGCTCCCAGTTGCCACCGTGCGTCGCGATCACATCCGCGAGTTTTTCGACAAGTCCTGCGCGGTCCTGTCCACTAATCGTTAGAACTAATACGCCATCCATAGCAGCTAAACTAGCCAGTCGCTGCCCGAGCGCAAGCGTACAAAATGCAGTGGCTACGAGAGATAGGTGCAGCAGTAATCAGCGCCGCCCTCAGCAACTTTCAAACTGAACTTAGAGTTACCTGGGACATTAAAGGACTGTCCTTCCGCGTAGGTATTCCACTCATCGCTGCCGTCGAGCTTCACATCCATCGAGCCGCCCAGCATCTCCATCAACTCGGGTGCTTCCGTGCCAAACTCGTAATCACCAGCTTGCATAAAGCCGAGGGTCTTCTTCGAGCCATCGGCGAACTGCACCGTGCGGCTAGTGACTTGGCCGCCGAAATATACATTGGCCTTTTTGATGATGGTGACGTTTTCGAATGTTTCAGACATGCGCTTAGTTCTCTGAATGCACGCGCGTCTGTCGATCAAAAATATGAGCTCGCGCCAAACAAAGCACGCAAAGAGTCGGCACTGCGTTTGACATCTGCTTCGGAGACCGAATCCTGAGAGCATGAGCGAAATAAAAGTAGCCGTCATCGGCTTGGGAATCATTGGATCCACTTGGGCACAGCACTACGCTTCAGATAACCATCTGGTAGCCAGCTGGAACCGCACACCTAAGCCACAGCTGGACTTGAAACAGACGGACTTGGCGGGCTGCGCCGCAGCGGCGCAATATCTACAGCTATGCTTGTACGACGCGGACTCGGTGCGGGACGTTTTAAAACAACTCCTGCCCCACCTCAACGCCAGGCACGTGGTGATTCAATCTTCGACCATCGACGGCGAAAGTGCGCGCGAGTTTGCAGACATGGTGCAAGCCACTGGCGCACGCTACTTAGAGGCCCCTTTCACCGGTAGTAAGCCTGCCGCCGAGCAGCGCCAGACAGTATTCTTCTTGGGCGGCGATGCCTCCTTAGTGGCAGAAGTGGAGCCCCTGCTCGCCACTGTCTCCAATAAGCGCTTCCATATTGGAGAGCCCCAGCAGGCGACCGCCATCAAGCTGGCCATGAATCTGCAAATCGCCAGCCTAAGCCAAGCACTCTGTGAGGGCATTACCCTCGCACGCGGCGCCGAGATCAGCGACGACTGCTTTTTCGATGTGCTACGCGCCAACGTAGCTTGGTCCGGCTTGGCAGAATTAAAGGAGCCCAAGCTGCGCGAGGCAGACTACAGTCCGCAATTTTCAGTCAAAAACCTGCACAAAGACATGCGTTTGGCCAAAAAGACAGCCAAGCGCGAGCTGCCTCAACTAGAGCGCACTTTACAAACCTTAGCCGCCACCGAGGCTGCGGGCCACAGTAAGGAAGATTTCATTTCCATGATCCGCTTGCTGGAAGATTAAAGGGGCTGACAACCAGCGCTCCCCTAGCGCCACTCGTGCTTGGGATAGCGACCAGCTAGCTCTTTACGCACATGCGCATAGGCGCCGGACCAAAAACCATCGAGATCCTCGGTCAGATGAGCGGGCCTTTGATTAGGCGCAAGTAGCTCGACTAGCAGTGGCACCTGCCCATTGGCGACTCGTAGCTGTGCGCCCGGCACATCGTAAAAGTCCTGCAATTTAGAGGCGATAATCGCGCGCCCATCGGCCTCGTAGCGAATACGAGCGGGACGCTTACGGCGCGGCAAATCCATTTCAGCTGGCGCGTAGGTGTCGATATAATATAGCTGCTCTGGGCGGATCCAATCTTTGACAGTATCCAGCACTGGTCGGTCTTTGATTTCTTTGTAACTAAGAGCACCGTGGCAAATTTGTTCTATCAAGAGCTGGCGTGCCTCGTCGTCGATCGCGGCGATCTCTGTTTCGGGGCAATGACGTGCTACAAAATTAACACGTTGAATCCAATTTTCGACCGCCGCATCCCAATGCTTCAAATTCAATTTGCCAGCTTGCACTTCAGCGGCCAACAAAGCCGCGGCTTGGTCGTAGTCAGGCTCTCCTTGATCTTTGGCCTGCAACACTAGATCACGAAAACGTCGCTCCGTTCGGCAGACCACTCTACGCGCCGAAGCATCATAGCTAGTGGCCGTGCCCTCGCTGAAGTCCGCGCCAAACAGTGCCTCCAACCACTGAGGCTCCACCGCGGTGGCGAGCCCCAACAACACAGTGACCTCGCCACGTAATTCACGCTCTTCGAGCTCAGAGGCGACCAACAAGACAGACTCAACCACACTCTCGCGACGTAACTCTCCCGAGCGCCCATGCACCATACGGCAGCGACGTGTACCACGATCATTTCGCAGTGCGAGATGATCCGAAAACGCCACCAGTATGCACTTACAGATGCGCTCTTCGAAATCAGGCAAGGGACCGGAACGCGTGTCTAAGCCAGCCTTTTCGGCCAATCTCAAGATCTGTTGCGCCACGGCGCTGGCTTGCCGCGCAGCCCCTCCATGTATGCCTAGAGCAGCACATGCATGCGCATTAAACTTGGCCGCTTGTGCCAGCTCCCAAGCTTTTAAATGCACAAAATAATCGGAGCGCGCATCGGCATGATCTTCAATCTGGCGCAACTGCTCACGCCGCACACGGTCTTCACGCGCGGCTCGGTAGAAGGGCCGCCCCTGGCTGAGTGCCGCGATCAAAGCCACATCTGGCAGCACCCCCAAGCGGTCTCCCTCAATTAATAAGCGTGCATAGCGGGGATGCAATGGGAAGTCCGACATCTGACGACCCAGCGGACTGATGCCCAATTCCCCCGATTCTGTCATGTCAGTGACAGCGCCCATGCCCTCGAAGGCCCCTAAATCCTGCAACAACTGGTAGGCGCGCCGCAGCGCCTCATCCGTGGGTGCTTCAAACCATGGAAACACAGTTAAATTACAAATGCCAGCCGCCGCCAGCATCAACACCGTTTCGGAGAGGTCGACCCGTTTCACTTCCGCCTCGTCGCGCTCTGAGCGAGCCAGGTGTTCGGCCTCGCTCCATAGTCGCAGGCATACACCCGGCCCCGTCCGCCCCGCTCGACCCGCTCGTTGTTCAGACGAAGCACGACTGATCGGCTCGACCAAGATAGAATTGATGCCACGCCGTGCATCATAGCGTGCAATACGCGCGAGTCCGCCATCGATGACCGCACGCACGCCATCGATGGTGATCGAAGTTTCTGCGACGTTGGTCGAGACTATGATTTTAGGGCGCTCACCACTGCTTACCGCTCGATCTTGCGCATCAGGCGGTAATTCGCCGTGCAGGGGAAGCACCTCATACGCACGCGATTCTGGCAGTGCTTGTATCGCCTCCATGGTCTTACGAATCTCAAATGCGCCGGGCATAAAGATCAGAACATCGCCTTCCACTTGTCCCGCGATTGATTTCTTAAAAGCGCTGGCGGCCCGCTCCCAAACGGGCGCCGCCTGCCGCCCGAGCGCGGCACCAGTGTAGCTGACCTCAACCGGATACATGCGTCCCGAAGCTTCCACTCGGGCGCAAGGGTCCAGATAGGACTGTAAGACATCAATGTCCAAGGTGGCTGACATCACAACCAGCTTCAAATCGGGCCGCTGCGCAGCCACAGATTGCAGGGCACATGCGAGGCTTAGATCACTGGTCAAATGTCGCTCGTGAAACTCATCAAAGACCACCGCCCCCACGCCCTTTAAGCCCGGGTCTGATAAGATCTGTCGTAACAAAATCGCCTCAGTAACGAAGCGAATGCGGGTCCTCGCGCTGACTACATTCTCAAAACGTATTTGGTAGCCGACCTCTTCGCCCAATTTAACGCCACGCTCGAAAGCGACCCGTTTGGCGAGCAAGCGCGCCGCCAAACGCCGTGGTTGCAACACGACGATCTCTCCCTCGATACCGGAACGGTCCAATAGAATTTGCGGCACCTGCGTGGACTTACCTGACCCCGTGGGCGCAGAGAGCACGACACGCCCCGTGGCGGCTAGACCTGCCAGTAAATCGTCGGCGACATCGTAAATAGGGAGATTTGAAGTAGATGATTTCATGAATGTAGTGCCGCACCATTTGAGGCAGAATCATTCTCCTGCGTAAAGGCTGGAACAGGGCAAAGCATGTTTCTGGCTAAAACATGCACACTCAAAGGCGCTTTCGAAGTTGAGCCTGCGCACAAAACACTGTCCACTCTAGCCTATGGACAGTGAATCACTACAGCGCAGTCTCCGTCAGGAGATACTTTTTGCACGTCGCCGGATCTATGAGGTCGGCGAAGCAACGCCGCTGCATTCGATTATTCTACAAGAGCCCGAGCTCGAGATTTTCGTAAAACGCGAAGACCTCTCGCCGATCCATGCCTACAAATGGCGCGGCGCCTACAATCGCATGGCACTGCTCAGCTCAGAAGAATTAGCCATCGGCGTAGTGACCGCCTCTGCTGGTAATCACGCGCAAGGAGTGGCCCTAGCCGCTCGCAAACTGGGCTGCCACGCAATCATTTACATGCCACTCTCGACCCCGCGCATGAAACAAGTGGCCGTGCAACGCCATGGGGGCGACTGTGTCACCATCCGCCTGCACGGCGACAGTTATGATAGCGCCAGCGCGGCCGCACACGAATGCGCCGCGCAAGATGGGCTTACTTACATACACGCTTACGATGACCTAGCGGTAATGGCCGGCCAAGGCACACTGGCCGACGAGATCGTGATGTCTGGCAAGGGTCCCTTCGATGTCGCGTATCTACAAGTCGGTGGTGGCGGCATGGCGGCAGCCACCGCCACATGGTTAAAAATGAACTTCCCCGACATCCGCATCATTGGTGTCGAAGGCGTGCAACAAGCCTCGATGGCAGCCGCGGTGAAGGCAGGCAAGCCGGTCGCGCTGGATCAAGTCGACGTCTTCTGCGATGGCACTGCCGTGCGCAAAGTCGGCACGCTCACCCACCAGATTTGTGCCGAACTAGTCGATGAGTGGGTGACGGTGAGTAACGATGAAGTCTCAGCCGCGATTCAATTTCTCTGGGAGCAATTGCGCTGCATTCCCGAGCCTTCGGGCGCGATGGGGGTAGCGGCCATTTTAAAACAACGTGAAGCACTCGCCGGAAAACGCGTGCTCAGTGTCCTCTGCGGGGCCAACATGGACTTTGAACAGCTGGCCACCATCGCACGCCGCTCGGCGGTCGGCGCGGCACGGCGACGCTATCTAAAAATCCAGATCCCAGAAAAAGCTGGCGCGATGTATGGTTTGCTTGAGTCACTGCCCGACACTGTGAATATCGTGGACTTTCAATACGGGAAAACAGACGCCGAACTGGCGGGGCCGGTGATCGGCTTTGACCTGTCGCCAATGCAATTTAGCGTGCTCACACAAGCGCTCAGCGATGGCAACTATCCCTACAATGAAGTCAGTTCGGAGACCGATGTGGATGTAGCCTTTCGACTAATCCACTATGATTCCAAATTGCTCCGGCACCCGATTTTTATAACGCTGGAGTTCCACGAACGCTCCGGTGCACTCGCCGACTTCCTGCGAGCAGTCAGTCCACATTCTAATCTCGCCTACTTTAATTATGTATATTCCGGCGAGCGCGTAGGCCGCGCACTGCTGGGCTTTGAATTTGAGACAGCCGAGGCGCATGCGCAATTCGAGCAGGTACTAGAATCTGCCCAACACGCCTACCGTGCCTATCAACGCGTATCTGAGAGTTCGCTCAAGCGCATACTCGGTAAGTGAAGAGCGATTAACACATGCACGACTCCGGACTCATTTTCTCGGCCATCACGCCGATTTTTTTCATTATATTGGCAGGCTTCATCGCTCGGCGGCTAGGCTGGCTGAACGAAGCCGCCGACCGCAGCTTGATGACGGTGGTGGTCAACCTACTCTACCCGGCCTTTATCTTTTCGCTGGTGTTGGGCAACGAAGCGCTACGCGATCCGGCCAATATCGTACTGCCCCCGCTGATCGGACTCACCACGATTATAGCAGGCTTTGGTAGTATTATGTGGCTCGCGCGCAAACTCAATATCGGGGACCAGCGCGAATGTCGCACTTTCGCTTTCAGCACTGGGATTTATAACTACGGCTACTTCCCGATTCCGATCATCGCGCTGCTTTTCAGCCGCGAGACCACCGGCGTGTTGTTAGTCTATAATGTTGGGGTCGAAATCGCGATGTGGTCGCTCGGGGTCGGCTATATCCTTTCGGCCAACGATCCTAAGCCTATCTGGCGGCGCCTGCTGAGCGCGCCCGTGATCGCGATTCTGATCGCAGTCCCTCTGAACTGGCTGAAGGTCGACCAACACTTGCCCAATTTCGCATTTGAATCGATCAACCTTCTCGGTCAATGCGCGATTCCACTGGCACTACTCATTATCGGAGCCACTTTCGCCGACCTCGCCAAGGGCGTGCGCATGTTCAATCGCCTGCGAATACCGGTGGTGGCGGTGTTAATTCGCCTCGGGATCTTTCCCGCGCTCTTAATACTATTCGCCTTCCTGTTCCCCTTCCCCACAGAGCTCAAAGCGGTGATGCTAGTGCAAGCCGCAATGCCCTGTGGCGTCTTTCCGATCGTACTTGCCCGGCAATTTGATGGCTCACCGGAAGTGGCCCTAAAAGTCGTGCTCGCGACCACGGTTGTGAGCTTTGCCACCATCCCCTTGTGGATTACCTTCGGAATGCGCTTACTTGGGCTGTAATTTTATCCCAACAAACTAATTTTGATTGGATAGCTCCCCTTGAAAACAAAAGCGCCCCACTCGGACTCGAGAGGGGCGCTGGAAAACTTGATTCTAGAGCTTAGGAGCCGACGGGCTGCTCTTGAGTAAATAGCAAGCCTTTGCCGTCTTCATTGACTGTCACTTTGATGACTTCGCCTGGCTTGATCTCGCCGGAGAGGATGGCTTCAGCGAGGGAGTCTTCGAGGTATTTCTCTACGGCTCTACGCAAGGGACGTGCGCCGTATTTCTCGTCGTAACCTTTATCAATCAGGAAGCTCTTGGAAGCATCGTCGAAATCAAATGTGAGCTCGCGCTCTTTCAGACGGTTGGAAACGTTGCGAAGCTCAAGCTCCACAATGGCCTTCATGTCTTCGCGAGCAAGTGACTTAAAGATGACTAGGTCATTCAAGCGATTGAGGAACTCAGGCTTAAAGACGCGCTTAGTTTCATCGAGGATTTTCTCGCGAATTTTTTCATACTCGTTTTCCGCATTGCTCTCGATCCCGAAGCCCATCGATGTGTTGCGCTGCAAGATGTCAGCGCCGACATTGGAGGTCATAATCAAAATGGTATTTCGAAAATCAATCTTACGGCCAAGGCTGTCGGTGAGGCGACCTTCTTCCAGCACCTGCAAGAGCAGTTGCACCACGTCCGGGTGTGCTTTTTCGATTTCATCGAAGAGCACGACGGAGTAAGGCTTGCGACGCACCGCTTCGGTGAGTTGTCCACCCTCTTCGTAGCCGACGTAACCGGGAGGCGAACCCACTAGGCGCGACACCGCGAACTTTTCCATATATTCCGACATGTCGATCTGAATGATGGCATCCTTATCGCCGAACATTTCTTCCGCCAGCACCTTAGCCAACAGAGTCTTACCCACACCTGTGGGTCCGAGGAACATGAAGGAACCGATCGGGCGCTTAGGATCTTTTAGATCGGCGCGGGAGCGGCGGAGTGCTTTAGAAATAACTTCGGTGGCAATGCCTTGGCCGATCACTTCGCGCTGTAGTTCACTCTCCAGCTTCAGAAGTTTCTTACTTTCGGCCTCTTCCATGCGTGAGAGCGGAATCCCGGTCCATGCGGCGACCACTTGCAGCATTTCTTCTTCATCCACAAGGAGTCGGTTCTCCTCACGGTTCTTCTTCCACTCTTCGATGAAGTCAGCCTGCTTCTTGCGCAATTGCTTCTCTTCGTCGCGATATTTCGCGGCACCTTCGAAATGTTGCTTAGCGATGGCATCTTCCTTCTTAGCACAGACTTCCTCGATCTCTGCTGTCATAGCCTCGATTTCTGAAGGCTGTTGCAGGGATTCGATACGTGCGCGTGCGCCGGCCTCATCGAGAATATCGATGGCTTTGTCGGGCAGGAAGCGAGTCGTGATGTAGCGCTCGGAGAGCTTGGCAGCTGCTTCGAGGGCGCCGTCAGTAAAGGTGCACTTATGGTGATCTTCGTATTTACCACGAATACCTTTCAAAATAAGCACGGTGTCTTCGACCGAGGGCGCTTCCACTTTGACAGATTGGAAGCGACGATCCAGCGCACTGTCCTTTTCGATGTATTTACGGTATTCCGCTAAAGTGGTGGCACCGATACACTGCAGTTCACCCCGACTGAGCGATGGTTTGAAAATATTAGACGCGTCCATGGCACCTTCAGCGGCACCAGCACCCACGATAGTATGCAGCTCGTCGATAAAAATGATCACATTCTTGGCACGGCGGATTTCATCCATCACGGCCTTAATGCGCTCTTCAAACTGGCCACGATACTTGGTGCCAGCAACCATGAGCGCGAGATCGAGTGTGATGACACGCTTATCAGCAAGAATTTCGGGCACAATGCCAGAGGCGATCTCCTGAGCAAGGCCTTCAACGATGGCAGTCTTACCAACGCCAGCTTCACCGATCAGCACTGGATTATTCTTAGTGCGGCGGCAAAGGATTTGCACGACGCGACGAATCTCGTCGGAACGTCCGATCACGGGATCGAGCTCCCCTTTCTTAGCCAGCTCGGTCAGATCACGACCAAAGGCTTTGAGCGCGGGCGTTTTGCTGTCTTTCTTATCTTCGGGCGTATTCGCCTTACCACCGGCTGCCGCCGCCTCCGGTTCACCTGAAAAATTGGGATCAAGCTCGGTCAAAATCTCGTTGCGGCAACGCTCGATATCAACATCGAGCGACTTAAGCACACGGGCAGCAACCCCCTCGCCCTCACGCAGCAGGCCGAGTAAGATGTGTTCGGTGCCGACGTAGGAATGGTTGAGGGCCTTCGCCTCTTTACCAGCAAGTGCGAGCACCTTCTTCACACGAGGTGTGTAAGGGATATTCCCGGAGGGCTTACTTTCGGGACCAGTGCCGACTTGTTTTTCAACTGCCGAACGCACGGTCTGCAGGTCGAGCCCCATCTTTTGAAGCACGTTGACAGCGACCCCTTGGCCTAAATTGATAAGACCGAGCAGCAGGTGCTCCGTGCCCACGTAGTTGTGATGAAAGCGGTCGGCCTCCTTGCGAGCGAGTGCTAAAACTTGTTGAGCGCGCGGGGTAAAGTTATTCATAGGTTCCATAAGTGCGATAAGAGCGTCGTTTAAATGTATCTAACCTAGGTCTTTGACCTTGTCAAAATCGAGAGATGGTAAACGGGCAAAATTTTCGCGAAGAATATCTGCCCGGCAGAGATCGCGGGCCTCGGGCTCGATGCCCTCTCCTGCGGAATATTGAATGTGGCCTGGTTGACACTCGATGAAGAGTCGGTCGACATCGGATCGGTTGGCCTCTGGTAGCATTTCAAAATCGACAGCCAAACGCATCAACGAGAGCAGGTTCATGGCCTCATTAGAGTTAAGCACGTGCGCATTTTGTAATACACCAAAAGCGCGCCCGATCTGGTCCAACAACCGGGCGCGGTTCTCCTCTAGATATTTAAAGCGCGCATTGATCTCGTGATCGATGATCGTCTTAAACACACTCCCTAGTCGCGACATGATTTCTTGCTCACTTTCGCCCAAGGTTTGTTGGTTGGAGATTTGAAAGACGTGTCCAGTCGCATCCGAGCCCTCGCCAAAGAGGCCGCGCACGGTGATGCCGAGTTGGTTGACTGCTCGGATGACTTTTTCCATGTGCTCCGAAATGACCAGCCCTGGCAGGTGCAGCATGACCGAGGCCCGCATTGCGGTGCCAAGGTTGGTGGGGCATGCAGTCAGGTAACCAAACTCTTGTGAGAAGGCCACGTCGAGGCCGTCCTCCAAGCCTGTGTCGAAACGATCGATTTGCTTCCAGACCGAACGCAAGCTAAAGCCAGACTTCAAAAATTGGATGCGCAGATGGTCCTCTTCATTAATCATGACCGAACAGGTCTGATCTTTGTTGATAAAGACACCAGAGCCAGACTTGGACTCGCAGAGCTCGCGACTGATCAGGTGGCGCTCGACCAACACTTGCTTTTCGAGGTCCGAAAGTTCAGCGATGTCGTAAAAAACACCGTGCTTCATTTGTGTAAGATCCGCAATTTGCTCCGCACACCTAGTCATAACGTCACTCCGCTGTGACGAATTGGCACGCTCCGGAAAGGGTGTGCCCACTATATTACGAGCCAAGCGCACGCGGGTGCTGAGCACAACGGGAGCGCCCTTCTTAGTGCTTTGGGTCAGCTCGGCGTTGTCGGAGTTAATCAAAGACTCAATCATGATTCGACCGCCTCCGCTTCGGCAGCTTGTTTAATGGCGTGGATTTGATCACGATATTTAGCCGCGTCCTCGTAGGCTTCTTCCTCGATGGCGCGCTGCAAAGCATTTTCGAGAGTCTGCAATTCAGCCTCACTACTTTGGCGTGAGAATGCGATTTCAGGGACCTTGCCCTTGTGGACGACGCCTGCGTGCATATCTTCCAAGACCGGGCGCAGTAAAGGCACAAAGCTCTGATAACAAGCCGCACAACCGAGACGGCCTGTGCGACGGAAGTCCGCAGAGCTCAATCCACAATCGGGACATGTGATTTGAGGCTCACCCTTTTCAGGAGTGAGATTGGTCTTTGAGAGTAAATCCGCCAAGGAGAAGCCTTCGGGGTCGGTCACCCCTTTGGCTTGCGCACAGGACTCACAGAGATCGACTTTAATAATCTTATTATTAACGATCTGAGTCAGGTGGACGGTTGCGGGATTATTGCAATGACTGCACTTCAGGTTTTTGGCCATGATGTAAAGATAGCGATGCCAACTGAGATCGCAAAGCTAAAGCTAATTTTTAGTGACTTCAGCGATGCGATCCCAAAATTGACGGGTTCACGTAAATTTGACATCAATTTGCATAAATTGTGCCAATCGTAAGATGAACTATTAAAACTAGAGCATCGTGCCCTCGACGCACACACGGCGACGGAAGGCTTCGAGGAACTTAGCGGTGATCTTGCCCGGCTTGCCGTCACCAATCTTGCGAGCGTCGACTTCAACGATCGGGACAATTTCCGCTGCGGTTCCAGTCAAGAAGAGCTCGTCTGCGACCCAGACATCGTAGCGGGTCATATTCGACTCCCGCCAAGGGATGCCCAGCTCTTCAGCAATCTCCAACGCGGTGTCGCGCGTGATGCCCTTGAGTGCTCCCGCGCTCGCAGACGGAGTGATCAACTCGCCCTTATGAATGATAAATACATTATCACCGGTGCACTCAGCCACGTAGCCTTGGTCGTTGAGCATGATCGCCTCTTGATAGCCAAGGTGCTGCGCCTCGATTTTGGCCAAAATGTTATTTAAATAATTGAGCGACTTAACTGTAGGCGGCAGCGCTGCCGGGTTACAGCGACGTGTGGGCACCGTAATGATCGGCAGACCGTGTTCGTAAAACTCCTTAGGATAGAGCTGAATGGTGTCGGCAATGATGATGAGCTGTGGCTGATCGCAATTCTTGATAGAGAGCCCCAGACTTCCGACACCGCGCGTAATCACTAAACGAATATAACCGTTTTTAAGACCATTGGCACGACAAGTTTCACAGACCGCATCGGAGATCTGTTGGCGCGACCAAGGCATCTTCAGCATGATCGCCTTCGCCGAGTATTCTAAACGCTCCAAGTGCTCCTCTAGCTTAAAGACGCAACCATCATACAGACGGATGCCCTCGAAAATACCATCGCCATAAAGAAGCCCGTGATCGAATACTGAAACCTTGGCCTCGTCTGCATCGACTAACTGATCATTTAAGTAAATTTTCATAAAATGAACAATATTGAGAGCTGATATGCTTTTGTCTAGTCCACATGTGCAATGTGTATAACAAAGCGCCGTCCCTCGTGAGAGACGGCGCTTAAACAAACAACAAACTTAACAAAAAACTATAATGCAGTATGTAGTTATAGACGCAGTCGGCCTGCTCGCGTTCAATTCTCAGACATTTTTATTTCAAAAAAACAAAAACACGACACAACCAACTCCTAGACAATAGCTTACAGGATAATTAATTATAAATGCTTTATAATTTCAGCCTGCATTTCCTTGGCATCTTCCCAATCGCTCAAATAAATCGTCAAGTGGTGTAAATAAAGATGCGACGGCGTCTCCTGAAGAATGCTCTCGAAGAGCACGCCCAGAGAGCGGGCTGGATTATAGTATGCGGGGTTGATACGTGCCATACGCAGTAGCAAGATCTCGTAACGTGCCCGAACTCGCTCTTGCACCGCAGGATCGGCGCGATGTAGCCACAAGGAACGAAGGTTTAACTTTTTCTCGCCGGACTCTAAGGCAAAGGGCTCCTGCAAGTTGGCCAATGTAGTTAACCATTCGCGCGAAGTATCCATCGAGTCGATCACATCATACTCCTGTTCCAGTAGATCCGCCATGCGCGCATGGAACCAGTCCTCTGCGCTCACGGGCTCCGCCGTGGGGCCACTCGGCTGAATCGCTGTCCTCAAGGCTTGTTCGATATCTCTCCCCGCCGTCGCTTGCTGAAATAGACTCACCACAGTATCACGCTTTAAATGACTCGATTTCAATGCAGTGAGTAACCAGTAGCCCGCATCTGAGTCCACACTACCGGCAGCCTTCGCATGCTCGGATTGTAGCCTTGCGACGATCGCCTGCAGCGAACCGAGCGGGCTCTTTCGTCTGCGCTCAAGTGCCTCGACAAACTCGGCAGAGCGCAAGCCATAATAGATTTCGTCGGCCAATGCCTCCACTGGCCAAGCGCGTAAATTAGTGGCTGCGAGCCTGCCATAATTGAATAACGAATACTGGCGCAGCAAGGCCTCGGCCAGTGCACGGCAGGTCCGCTGTAAGGTCATATCATCCTCCCAGCGCACATCCAGTTGCACCGAATTACGCTCGCCCAGCCCCACTCGATAATCACCCTCAAAATCAACATGTATCTCTGGGCGCAGACTCAGCAAAATGGGTTGCGGAAAATCCATGCCCTCTGCCTTCAAGTAGCGTTGCGCAATCTCTGCACTAAATACGCTCAACTCGCTGACATAAGAGACGGAGCGTAAATCCAGCCCCAGCACTTCAAAATACTGATTGCGCACGGTGCGCAACTGGGGAGCCGCTCCCAGCGTGGATACGGCCAGCAGCCAAAGAGCCAACAAGGAGACTAATTTACGCATAACAAAAGAACGACGCATATGAAGCGATTAGCGCAATTCAAAGACAAATTGATTGTCCACGATTTTGACCGTATCCGCACGTGCAAATGCCTCAGAGATAATTTGATACTCTTCAGACGTGGCGAAGCCCTGCATTAAGACCCCTAGTATGCGAGCTCCCAAGATCCCTGGTAGTGGCACCTTAGCACTTCTCACGTTAACAGAGCGCAGCTTCACCTGATTCCCCTTTAGCGCACAACGTGCAAATATCATAAAGTCCCCAGTCGCGCCGAAAGCTGTGATGCTCGTGGGCACATTTAGATAAAACTCTCCTTGGTCCGCAATGCCGAGGTTAGGCACACCTGGCACAATCAATAAATTTGCCGCCTCCTCGTCGTCGCTATCAACCACCCCCGGACGAAATTTAGACGCCATCCACGCATTCATCTCTCCGACAGAAAATGCCACGCTCTGCGCACCTGCAGCGCTCAACTGCTTACGTTTCGCTTCCCATGTGCGCGAACTATAAACCTCGCCCTCAATAAAATGTGCGCTTCCTGGCTTTGGTCCCAAAGTCGGCAAAGCCCCTTTAGCGCTGGCAGCATCCTTTCCTTTTATAGGCTCCCCCGACTCGGCAGCCACCTGCGCCGCTTCAACCGCTGCGGCAGCCTCTGCCAAGGATGCTTTATACTCAGCTTGACTCCCAAAAGCCTGCGCCGGAAAACTCGACATGTAAACAAAGCCCAGAAGCGCTCCAAATAAGGCCATTAACAGAGCACATAAGTAGAGTCCTATGGCACTCGGTGTTTTTTCAGCGTCAATCGGCATATCTTAAAAAATAAAGTTAACTTTGCTCCAGACTACGGAAGCGCAAGCTCGTATAGGTAATCATCATGAGGAAGCCGGCGAAGATCGCAAAACCATAAAATGGTAAAAATAACACCATCATCCCAAGAAAAACCAGAGCTGGCACCAATAAGCGCGGCCACTCCATCCGCGTCATCCGAAGAATCAATGCGAAGTCTAACAAGTCCTTAAAGTCCTTGCGCATATTATAACGATAGAGCGCAGAGCTAAACAAAAGCGTCGCCAATAAAACCACCGACAATAGGAAAATATTGCTCAAGGCCCCCAGCCCAATGCATGCCATCAACCAAGTGACAAAGCACGCACACAAGATCGGCAGCAGCCAATAGCCCAACCAAACCACCGCAAAGCGCAAACCATCTTGAAACAGGCCCGACCAATCGCGCCAGGCGGGCAAGACAGGCTGCCCCGATCGACGCACCGCATGCGAAAGTCGGAACAGGTAGCCGAAGGCAAACAGATTCACAATCGGCACGAAAGACAAGAGGCCGCCGATCAAAAGATTCACCCAAAATCCGGGCAACTTAAGCAGACGATTAAAAACTTCTTCAAATATTGGCGTTTCCTTCATAAAAAGTATGGTCCAAGCTAGCGCAGTGAATCCCGTATTAAAAGAAAAATTGGATCAGTATCGTGCACGTGTTGAAAGCGGCATCGATCAACTCTTACCTGCAGCCGACACACGTCCGGCTAAGCTGCATGCTGCCATGCGCTATTCGATGGAAGCCGGCGGCAAGCGCATCCGGCCCGCATTGCTATTTGCCGCCAGCGAATTATTTGAAGCACAGGCCGATCCGCTCGCCGCCGCCGTTGCGATCGAGTGCTTACACACCTACACACTCATCCACGACGACCTGCCCTCGATCGACGACAGCGAGCTACGCCGCGGACGCCCCAGTTGCCACGCACAGTTCGACGAAGCCACCGCGGTGCTGGCAGGCGACGCGCTACTGACCTATACATTCCAGCTACTAGCTCGTGCCTACAGCGAGCATCCCGCACTGGCCACTCGCTTGATCGGCGAACTAGCCGACGCCAGCGGCAGCGAGCGCCTGATCGGAGGCCAGCAAGAAGATATCGAAAACGAAGGTAAACCGCTCGATGCCGACACCCTGCGCTACATACACGAAAATAAAACGGCCGCCCTGCTCACGGCCGCACTCAAAATGGGCCTCTTTTTCTGCGCGCCCACGCCCGAGCAGATTCAACTCGTCGAGGAAGCCGGCTACCACCTAGGGCTCGCCTTTCAAATCGTCGACGACATACTCGACGCCACCTCGGACGCCGAAACCATGGGCAAACCCGTCCGCAATGACGCCGCTGCCGACAAATCCACCTATGTCGCCCTCCACGGGATCGAAGGCGCACATGCCGAGGCCAAACGCCACACCGAAGCGGCCATACAAGCACTCGAAAAGCTCGGCGGCGAAAACAAGCTACTAATTGATCTCGTGCGCGAGCTCGAAACGCGTATACACTAGCAGCACTCTATCAAATGGCTAATATTGGAAAATACAACACCCTCACCGTGCTCGAAAAAAGCGACCACGGCCTTTATCTCGACGGCGGCGCGCATGAAAAAATCCTCATGCCCACACGCTATGTCACCCCCGAAATGACAATCGGCTCCGAAGTCGAAGTCTTTGTTTATAACGACTCTGAGGATCGACTGGTAGCCACCACCGAAACGCCCTACGCACAAGCCGGCGAATTCGCCTATCTTGAAGTGATCAGCGTGCACCCCACTGCGGGCGCCTTTCTTGACTGGGGACTGAGCAAAGACCTGCTACTCCCTTACCGCGAGCAAGGTAACACACTCTTCACCGAAGGCGACGGAGCCATTGTCGCCGTCTATGTCGACGAATATACCAATCGCGTCGTCGCCTCCACCCGTTTACATAATCACCTGCCACCGGAAAAGCCACCCTACGAAGTGGGCGATGCCGTGCAGGTGCTGATTTACGGCGACTCACCACTCGGCTTCAAATCCATCATCGACAAGCGCTACCGCGGCCTCCTCTACCATGAGGAGACCTCCGACCAGCTCGAACCTGGCGATCAATTTACCGGCTATATTAAAAAGGTTCACAACGACGGCAAGATCGACCTCCGGCGCGATCCTTCTGGCTACGGCCGGGTCGACGGCGTCAGTAAAGTCATCCTAGAGAAACTCGAAGCCGCTGGCGGCGCATTACCCTTCAATGACAAAAGCACCCCCGAAGACATACGCGCCACTTTCGACACCAGCAAAAAGGCATTCAAGCAAGGAATCGGGAGACTCTACAAACAGCGCCTAATACTGATCACAGAAAGCGGCATCGAGCGAGTCCAAGAGGGGCAAGAGGTCCAAGAGGGACAAGAGTCGACTACGCGCTAATTGAGCGCGTTTATTGCCCTCCTTCGCTCAGGACCGCGCCCGCCTGATACAGCTCACGGTTACTCGACTGAAATTCCGCTTTGAGCCGCACCCGAAAATCGATCAAATCGACTAGCTTCCAAGCATTCAGCCGCCACAAGCCGTCGACCTTACCTGCGTGCGCGACCCCCACGATTAGGTGACTCGCGTCATCTAGAATCTTGTTTGTCGCGCGCTTGGGCTCAAAATAGAAGGTACGGAAGCTACTACGCTCACTCCCTTGTTTGTAAACCTTCGGATCAATGTAAAAAACCCGCCCACTCGCCGAATGCACGAAGCGTAAATCTGGATAGCCAGAACGTTGCTCCTTGCCAGAGGCATTGGGCGGAATCGAACATTCGTAGCCCTCCAGCGCATTGAGCTGCTGTAGTAAAAAGTCTTCCACATGCCGGCTGATCTCGTTCACCCGCCCGACCGCATGGATTGCATTCTCCGGCTTCGCCAATTCCAGCAACATCGCATCCAAGCTTGCCTCGACTTGAGCGAGCATCGCCGCATCCACCGCGTCCGAGCGATCGACGGGCAACACTCGGCGCCCCGAAACCGCCTCGGCCACCGCCGCAAAGCGAACATCTTCCAAGCGCTCCCCATCATCCAACAACCAATGCACAAAAGGCTGAATATCTGCATTCTGTGGCTGAGGTTCAGCCGCAAAGCCACACAAATTAAAAAAAAGTCCTGCTAGAAATAGGATACTATAAGCCTTCATAAATCATAAATAAAGAGATTATCGGCAATGACTCACACGAGCACAAGAGGCTAATCGGCGCCAGAGATGTCACTAAAACGCACAGATAGAAGCCAGTGGCAAGAAACACGGGCCAGTTGACAAGCCTACGAATGCAGCTCATTTCATCTATCGCATGTCTAAAACTCTTGAACTTAAAGGTCCAATCGTCGTGGTCGCTCTCTTTTTACTGACTGGCATCGTGGGCTCGCTTTTTATAGCATTGGGGCCCAAAGCAACGGAACGCGCCCCTGGCATCGTCCACATCGGAGTGCGCTATGCCAATGAAATGAGCCTGGCCTTTAATCAATATGGTAAAAATGGCCCCGGCGCCACCATCGAACTGATCGCCCCGGACGGTTCAGTAGTCTATACGCTCGAAAACCTGCGAATCGGACGCAATCTAATGCCCTTGAAAGATATAACTGACGGTCCCTACACCGCACGGCTCAGTGCTCCAGGCTATCATATGCGTGAAATCCCAATCGTGGTGGACGGACGCATGATCAATCCTCCCAAGGGAGTGCAATTCGAGAAAGGCACCCACGCCGACTATAATATGCTGGGCGTACGCTTCGAAGTGGCCGAGCCAAGCCTCTAATCAAGCCTCTAATCAAGAAAGCTAAGAGGCTTTCTTGCCACTGCGTTTACAGATGCCTGCCGTCTGAAGTTCATCGCAACGTGCGGTCACCTGTAGGCGTTGGCTTTCGACGTTGAGCCCGAGCTTATCCGCCACCGTCTTGCCATACCACTCCATGAAGGGGGCATCAATTTCAAAAATCTTATCACAGTCCAAACATATAACCTGAGCTTGAAAGGTGGTGGCGTTACGATTCGCCATATAAAACTTATAATCGCGCCCCACATCTACCTCGCGGATCAGCCCACTTTCTGTAAGGATGGGAAGCGCTCGGTAAACAGTCGCGCGAGAAACCGAATCGTCGATCTCGCGTGAGCGCTCCAGCAAGTCTTCGGCGGTAAAGTGATCCGGGTGCTCATACGCAGCATCGAATATGGCCAGGCGCTGGTTGGTTACGCGCAAACCTTTACTACTGAGAAAGTCCTTAAAGGTGTCTCGAATTTCTGTGGTCGTTTTACTTTCGGCATCCATATTTCTTATTGAGACAGTATTGAGACTAGCGCAGCTAAGATGCAAGACTACATTCGTAATATTTACCCCAGCCAATCAACACGGCTGGAATTGTTGGCCAAGGACTGCGACACCATCTCGGTAAAGGTCATATAACGCAGCCCTTGCTCGAATGAAGTGAGCTTAACAGGCACACCTGTGCGTATCGATTGCACGAAATCTGCCTCAACCTGCCAGCCTCGGCTTTCCGCGCGCGAGAGAATGATTTTTTTCTCTTCCACCTCCCCGGCGGCCGCATAGAGCAGTTCGGTATCATAGGTATCAAAGCGCAGGGCTCCCTTAGAGCCGTTGAGCCGAAACTCCATGCGTGGCTTGCCCGACTCGACGCTACTAAAGTGATACACTAAGCGTGCACCAGTCTGAGCAAAGCGCCCCATCACACTTAGGCTATCGGGTATTTTGACTTCTTTAAGCTCTTCAGAATCCGGATAGCTGCGTTGTGGCTGAAAGACGGCTCCATCGGCCAGCAACCAGCTAGGCTCATCTTGCACCCAACGTTCCACCGTTTCGTGCATGATGCCCATACTCATAATATTCTTACCGCTCAACGCGACATCTTGCCGCCACGTCATAGGAGCCTCGGGATTTGCCGACTGACCACTGGTATGCACGACGCGCACCTCCAACAGTTCACCTAATTTGCCAGCTTGTAGCATCTCGCGAATAGTCGCATCAAAGTCTAAAGAAAACGGCGCGGGCACGAGTTGAGCCACTAGATGAGGATGCGCTTGAGCAGCAGCCAACATGGCCTTTGCCTCGGCGAGATCGCATGCCATGCGAGCCTCACAAAGCACATGTTTGCCATGCTCCAAGGCAGCGATGGTCGCCTCAGCATGCAGATAAGGCCAAGTGCCAATGCAGACGGCATCAATCGCAGGATCTTCGACCACTTCGCGCCAATCTTTAGCGACGCGCTGAATACCGTTTTTCTTGGCGACATCTTGGGCGGATTCAACACTGCGATTCGCCACAACAGAGAGTTCGACATTCTCTAGTTTATGAAAGCCAGGTATGTGCATTTTGCGGGTATTAGCCCCCGCCCCGATAAATCCAATTTTTAGTTTATGCGTATCCATTCGATATAAATTGTAATGCCTAAGCTGGCGCGATTGAAGCCAGTCTAAGAAAGTTGCCCCAAATGCAATGTAAGTTGGCGCTGTGTTCGAGCCGCAAATTCAGGATTATGGGTCACCAAGACCAAGCTTTTTTGAGCCTCCCCTGCGATTTCCAGTAAGAGATCCATGACGGCCAGACCGGTGGCTTCATCCAAATTCCCTGTAGGCTCATCGGCCAAAACCAGCGGTGGATCATTAATTAAGGCGCGGGCCACGGCCACTCTCTGCCGCTCTCCGCCCGACATTTTAGTGGAACTGTGCTTAATACGTTCTTTAAGCCCCACACGCACCAGTAAAGCTTCGGCTCGCTCACGAACGCTCGAATCCACCCGCCCGGAGATACGCGCCCCCAGCAGTACATTTTCAAGTGCATTTAATTCGGGGGCCAAATAATAGGCCTGAAATACAAAGCCCATGTAGCGCGTGCGGGCCGCTGCCAACTTCGAAAGAGAAAATTTGGTGACCTCTGCTCCCTGCCAAAAGAGCTGCCCCGCATCTGCACGCTCCAGGCCCGAAAGCACATTTAATAAAGTGGACTTACCACTCCCGGATTCACCGCGGATACTCACGCTCTCGCCCGGCAGCAGCGCAAAGTCCACCCCTGCGAGCACTGAGATCGCGTTGTCGGCACCGGGAAATTGCTTCCCCAGCGCTTTGGCTTCAAGTAAGTATGGATTATTCACTACGGAGGGCATCAGCGGGTTTAAGTCGGGCAGCACGCAGCGCGGGCAATAGCCCGGCCAGTGTCGAAATGACGAGCGCGAAACAAGTCACTGTGATAAAGTCGGAAGCTAAATAATGCACAGGAATTTCGTAGACATCATACTGCCCCAGGAAGTTCGCCTGAGTATTGGTAATGTCCGTATAGAGGGAAAGTATGCCGCGACGATAGTGCAAGCATACTAAGGCCATCAACATGCCCATCACCGTGCCGACAAAACCAATTACGAAGCCCTGAAAACAAAAGCTGTACGCCACCTGATACGGCCGCCCGCCCATCGCGACTAATAGCCCAATTTCGCGTGTCTTTCGGATGACGGCCATCATCAGAGCGATCGCAATCGAAAACGAAGCCACCAGAATGATAAAGATAATGATAAAAGAAATCACTCGTTTCTCTTGCTCGATCACAAAAAGAAAATCCTGATTCGACTCGATCCAGCTGACGGCATCTAAGCCGGGCCGAAGAACTTCGCGTTCCAAATCGACGCTATAATCATACGCATTCACCCCCGGGCGTAACTTGAGCACGATGCCATGCACACCATCTTCTAAACCGTAAAGCTCCTGCATCACACGCAGAGTTGTGATCATCGTATTGCCATCCACTTGAGGCGATCCTGTGCGAAAGAGCCCCACCACTTTAAATTCGCGTGGTAGTAACACCTCATCCTGCTTTAAGGCTTCCAGCATCAACGGTGTAAAGACTTCGACTGTCGAACCCGGCCCTGCCTTGAGAGCATAAGCGAGACCTTCGCCTAGAAAAACTCCATCATCGTCGAAGTCTTCCATATTTCCTAAAGTCAAAAATTTCTTAATGGGCACGACCTCCTCTTCGGACCAGGGATCCACTCCCCGCACAAAGGGGAACTGTGGCCGATTCTGATGCTGCAGCATAATCACGCCCTCAGCAAACGGCGATGCCCCCACCACTGAATCCTGCTGTAGCACAGTCTCTTGCACCGACTCCCAATCATAGATCACCTCGCTGGAGCGTATGCGAATATCTCCCTGCGTCTCGGTTAAGCGCTGGCGAATCCCCTCGCCAAAGCCATTCATCACACTCTGCACAATGATCAAAACACAGACGCCTAACATCACGCCCATGATCGACATCAGCGAGAAGAAGGAAAAGAAACGCCCAGAAGGAAACAACTGTTTCAGGGCATGGTAAAGGTACCAAGGCATAGTAGTTATTTGATCTTAATCTTAATCCCCCTCCGCATGAAGGTGGGCACGTCGAGATCTTCGTCGTTATAGTCGTTGCGGTCAGTCTTATCGAAATAGCCACGCTGGTCTTCACCATCGACGAAAGTAAACTCATCCTGGCTCTCATCAGATGCTTTCTTCTGCAGCAGCTTTGAGGTATGAACGGGGCGCGGCGCACGGGTGTCCTGCGAGATTTCCGTCTCTAGGCCGAGCCCCGTCGTCATCACGCGCTTCGCCTTGGGCATCGATGCACTGGGCTCCGCGGGCGGTGCGACACGCGCCTCAATTTCTGCCTTAGCAAGTATGCACAGTTCGATGCTTTCGCGACGACTCTCATCGATCACCGCACCGAAGACGATATCTTCGCGCGAGCCGAAACGCTGCGTCACTTGCGTCATAATTTCATTCACCTTGGCAATGCCGAGATCTGCGCCGCCAATGATGTTAACCAAAATACGATCTAGTTGCGCGGGGCGATCTCCAAGGTGCAACAAGGGGCAAATAAACAGCTCCTCCAAGGCATCCTTCACATAGTCGCCCCCCGTCGCGGTGCCCGTGCCGAAGATCGTCTTCCCCCCTCGGGCCTGAAAGACTGAGCGTAATGAACTAAAATCCTGATTAATGAGACCGGTCTTTAAGAGCATCGCACAGAGCGAGTTGACCCCACGCCCAATCCAACTATCTGCGACCGCAAATGCGTTGAGCACACTGGTGTCTTCATCGCCCTCCTGCAACAGCACATCATTGGGCAATGGAATCAACCCATGTACTAATTGACGCAGTTCGCCGATGCTTTCCTCTGCAATACGCTTGCGACGTGCCCCCTCAAAACTGAAGGGCAATGTTGCAAAGGCCAGCACCAATGCATTGGTCTGCGCGGCCACCTCGGCCACAACCGCCGCAGCGGCGCTCCCGGTGCCACCGCCGAGCCCGACAACAATAATGATCAAGTCCGAATCGCCGACTAGACGCGAGATGCCATCGCGATCCGACTCCGCAGCTGCTCGGCCGATTTCGACTTCGCCCCCGGCGCCGAGCCCCCGAGTCACAGAGCGGCCGATCACCAACTTCTCAGCCAGAGGCGATTGATTGAGCGCCTGTGCATCGGTATTGATTGCAGCAAGCCGAACATCGCCCAAATCATCTAGCTTGAGCCCGACCACTGCATTGGTCCCGGCACCACCGACCCCGACGATCTTAATCTTAAGATCCGCCTGCGCTGTGTCTTGGTCAAACATTATGTCGGTCGTCGTATCCATTTAATCGCTAATTAAATAAGCCCGTCAATCGGCGCAAGATCCCAGAGGGTTTGGCTTGTTGCTGGTTTTCTTCCTGGCCAGTCAATGCATAGTGCAACAAACCAAGCGTGGTGCTGTATTCTGGCACACGTAGTTCCTCGGCCACATCCTTCGGGCCCTCGGAGACCCGCGCATCTAAACCGAAACGGCGGCGGGCGGCTTCATCGATCCCCACCAACTGCGAACTCCCCCCCGTGAGCACCACTCCTGAAGCGATGTCACTCGGCTCAAACACTTCATCGGCGATCAATTGCTCTTTAATAATATCAAAAACTTCTGCTACCCGTGCTTCGATGATTTTAGTGATCGCTGCCAATGGATACTCGTGGTCGCCGATCGTCATGTCTCCGAAGAGCCAGACTTTCTCTTCGCGATCTTCGCTCTCATAATACGCACGACCATTTTTTATTTTAAATTCTTCAGCACTCTTGCGTGCCACCCGCAGCCCAATACTGAGATCGTTAGTAATGTGATCCCCCCCCACCGGCACCACTCCGGTCTTCACAATAAAGCCTTTACGATAGAGCACATAGTCAGTAGTGCCACCGCCCATATCAATCACCAGCGCTCCATTCTCTTTTTCGGATTCCTCGAGTAAGACCACGCCAGAGGCAATGCTCGATATAATCATATCCGACACATCCAGATCTATGCCGCGAATCACTCGCAAACTGTCACTGACTGCTTCGCTGTCTCCATGCACCGACCAATAACCAACTTGTAATTGTCGCCCTTCCTTCGAGAGCGGGTTATCCACCGGCCGGCCATCCAATGTAAATGGGTTTTGAATGTGGTGAATGTAGGTTCGATCACGCGGAAGCGTCCGGCGTTTCGCATCCTCCTTGGCTGCATCGATATCTGCTAAACGCACAACTCCATCTGAAGAGCTGATATTGGAACTACCAACATTAAAATTCCCCATAAGATGGCGCCCGGTCTGGGCCAAATAAACTTCATCCACCCGTGTCTTCGCATTCGCCTCTGCCTTTAAAATAGCTGCATGCACGCAATCACTTGCCTTATCCAGATCTGTAATTTCCCCTTTCTTCACCCCCTTGGAAGAGCTCACTGCGTGCCCGATAATATTGAGACCTGCGTCCCCAAGAATCTCGCCCAAAAGTACAGCAATTTTGGACGTCCCAATTTCGACGGCGGCAACGACTCTGGATTGACTCATATTAGAAGCAAAGGATACATGATTTACCCGAGTAAAAGTGTACGCATTAGGCAAATCAATCCCCTAGTCAATATGCGATCAAATAGTTTCACAGCTCGGCACGCAGTTCAGCAAGTCGCACTAAAAAAAAGCCCCGACCTTTCGGTCGGGGCTTTTGCTTTAGAATGTGTTGCTTGGTGTGAGCGAATGTATCTCCACCGGAGATTACATCATGCCGCCCATGCCGCCCATGCCACCCATGCCGCCCATGCCGCCCATGTCAGGCATGCCAGCTGAGCCACCTTCTTCTGGCTCGTCGGTGATCATGCACTCAGTTGTGAGCAGCAGACCAGCTACGGAACCAGCATTTTGAAGGGCTGTGCGTGTCACCATGGCTGGGTCAACGATACCTGCCTTGAGCAAGTCAACGTATTCGCCAGTGGCGACGTTGTAACCGTTGGAACCCTTGCCCTTAAGGACTTCAGCCACAACGAGGGAACCTTCAACACCGGCATTGGTGCAAAGCTGACGAAGCGGTGCTTCAATCGCACGGCGCACGATCCAGGCACCGAGGGCTTCATCACCTTCAAGCGCAGAAGCAGCCGTTTCGATCGCACCAGCAGCGCGAAGAAGTGCCACGCCACCACCTGGAAGGATGCCTTCTTCGACTGCGGCACGAGTTGCGTGCAGGGCGTCGTCGACGCGGTCCTTCTTCTCTTTCATCTCTGGCTCAGTTTGTGCGCCTACATTGATGACGGCGACACCACCAGCGATCTTTGCAAGACGCTCTTGCAGCTTCTCACGATCGTAGTCGGAGGAAGTGGCTTCGATTTGCTTGCGGATCAACTTCACGCGGCCTTGGATATCGGAGCTCTTGCCGGCACCTTCCACGATGATGGTGTTTTCCTTATCGATGGAAACGCGCTTGGCCTTACCGAGGTCGCTGAGCTGAACGTTCTCAAGCTTGATGCCGAGATCTTCTGTGATGCAGCGGCCACCTGTGAGGACAGCGATGTCTTCCAGCATTGCCTTGCGGCGATCGCCGAAGCCAGGAGCCTTGACCGCAGCCACGTTGAGTGTGCCACGAAGCTTGTTCACAACCAGTGCAGCGAGGGCTTCGCCTTCGATGTCCTCAGCGATGATGAGGAATGGCTTGTTGGTCTTCGCCACAGATTGTAGCAATGGCAGGATTTCGTTGAGGCTGCTGATCTTCTTCTCGTGGATGAGGATGTGCGCATCTTCGAAGTTCACTTCCTGAGCTTCTGCATCGGTGCAGAAGTAAGGAGAGAGGTAGCCCTTGTCGAACTGCATACCTTCGACCACGTCGAGGGATGTTTCGATGCCCTTGGCTTCTTCAACTGTGATGGTGCCGTCCTTACCGACGCGGTCCATTGCGTCTGCAATGATGTCGCCGATTTCACGGTCCCAGTTTGCAGAAACAGTCGCGACTTGGCGGATTTCTTCGCGGTCTTTAACCTTCTTGCTTTGCTTCGCGAAGGCTTCAGTTGCCGCAGCAACTGCCTTGTCGATACCACGCTTGAGGTAGATTGGATTTGCACCCGCAGCGACGTTCTTGATGCCTTCGCGGTAAACTGCTTCGGCAAGAACAGTAGCAGTTGTGGTGCCATCACCCGCAGAATCTGCAGTCTTGGAAGCGACTTCGCGCACCATTTGTGCACCCATGTTTTCGTAAGCATCGGAAAGATCGATTTCCTTAGCCACAGTCACGCCGTCCTTAGTGACAGTCGGTGCGCCGAATTTCTTGTCGATCAAGACATTGCGTCCCTTAGGTCCGAGTGTGACCTTCACTGCACGTGAAAGTGTTTCAACACCCTTCAGGATCTTCTTGCGAGCTGCTTCATCAAATAGAATTTGCTTAGCCATAATATGTTATCTTTAGTTTTATATTTTAGAGTTTAATGCGGAGTGAACTTATGCAATCACGCCGAGAATGCTATCCTCATCGATCAGGATGTACTCGACACCATCGACTTTGACGGGTGTGCCGCCGTATTGAGGAAGGAGCACCTTATCGCCGACTGCGACGTTGAAAGCGACCACGTCACCGTTGTCATCCTTCTTACCAGTGCCCAGGGCGACAACTTCTGCCTCCTGAGATTTTTCCTTAGCGGAGTCTGGGATAATGATCCCGCCGCGGATCTGTTCGTCTTCTTCAATGCGCTTCAATAGAACGCGTTCACCGAGTGGTTTGATTTTCATATTTGTTTTTATGTATGTTTTTGGAGATTTATGTTTTTTAACAAAAAGCCGCGCTCAAACGGATGGTCTGAGCGCGACTTGTTAAAAGCTTATTTCTTGTCTTCTTCGTCGACGACTTCGAAGTCGGCATCGACAGTGTCCGCATCTTCAGCTTGCTTGGACTCAGCACCCGCAGCAGCGTCGCCTTCTGGAGCGGCGCCGGCTTCAGCAGCCTGTGCCTTGTAAAGGTCTTCCGCGAAAGACTGCATGATTTCCATGATCTTTTCCTTAGGAGCCTTGAGAGCTTCGGCATCGGCTTCTTGATTTTCAAGAACTGCCTTCGCTTCGGCGATCGCGCCTTCGAGCTCAGTCTTCTTGTCGGCTGGGATCTTGTCGCCCATGTCGCTGATTTGCTTTTCAGCTTGGTAGACGATGTTGTCGAGTTCGTTGCGAGCTTCGACGCGTGCTTTGAGTGCTTCGTCTTCAGCAGCGTGTGCTTCGGCTTCGCGCTTCAGCTTTTCTACTTCGTCCTTATCCAGACCGGAAGAACCGGAGATCGTGATCTTTTGCTCCTTACCTGTGCCTTGATCCTTAGCGCTAACGTTGAGGATACCATTGGCATCGATATCGAAAGTCACTTCAATCTGAGGTGTGCCGCGTGATGCCGCAGGGATGCCGTCGAGGCGGAAGTTACCTAGGATCTTGTTATCCTTCGCCATAGGACGCTCACCTTGGAGGACTTTGATGTCCACCGCAGTTTGGTTGTCGGCGTAGGTCGAGAAAGTTTGGCTCTTCTTGGTTGGGATCGTGGTGTTACGCTCGATCATAGGCGTGGCCACTGCACCGGCCGTTTCGATCGCCAATGTAAGCGGAGTCACGTCGAGCAAGAGCACGTCGCGCACATCACCTTGCAGCACGCCGCCTTGAATCGCCGCGCCGATGGCGACAACTTCGTCGGGGTTCACACCTTGGTGCGGTGCTTTACCTGTGAGGTTTTTAGCAATCTCGACCACCTTAGGCGCACGTGTCATACCACCGACCAGCACCAACTCGCCGATTTCGGACTTGCTGTGGCCAGAATCCTTCAAGCAAGCTTCGTAAGGAGCGATGGTGCGCTGATAGAGCGAATCACAGATTTGCTCCAGCTTGGAACGTGAAAGTGTGATGTTCAGGTGCTTTGGACCTGATGCGTCTGCAGTGATGAACGGAAGGTTGATGTCGGTGCTTTGTGTTGAGGACAGAGCGATCTTAGCTTTTTCGCCCTCTTCCTTCAAGCGTTGCAGCGCCATCTTATCAGTGCGCAGGTCGATGCCATCGCTCTTCTTAAACTCAGCGATCAAGTAATCGATCAAAGCGCTGTCCCAGTTATCACCACCGAGGTGTGTGTCACCGTTGGTCGCTTTAACTTCAAAGACACCATCACCGATCTCAAGGATCGAGACGTCAAATGTGCCCCCACCCAAGTCATACACAGCGATCACTTCGTCTTGGCCCTTATCCAGACCATACGCAAGTGCGGCTGCAGTTGGCTCATTGATGATACGTTTCACTTCCAGACCTGCAATCTGACCGGCATCCTTAGTTGCCTGACGCTGCGCATCATTAAAGTAAGCAGGCACGGTGATCACAGCTTCAGTGACTTTTTCACCGAGGTATGCCTCAGCGTCGGCCTTGAGCTTTTGCAAGACCATGGCAGAAATTTGCTCTGGTGCGAAAGTCTCCTTCTTGCCGTCTACTTCAGCTTCGATGTAAGCGTCGCCATTTTTACCGGAGACCACTTTATAAGGAAGAGACTCTGCCTCCTCCTGCACTTCGTCGAACTTGCGGCCGATAAAACGTTTCGCCGAAAAGATCGTATTGCTCGGATTGGTCACAGCTTGACGCTTCGCCGCTTGACCGACGAGACGCTCGCCGTTCTTGGCAAATGCCACTACTGAAGGAGTCGTGCGTGCACCCTCCGAGTTTGGTATAACAACAGATTCCCCGCCTTCCATTACGGACATGCAAGAGTTCGTTGTTCCTAAGTCGATTCCAATGATTTTACCCATGCCAAACATTAAGCACCCCTGATGCCATCACAGAAACTAATCCATAAGGCTCTGATAATCAGAATGATAATTAAATATTAGATCATTTCAGCATAGATTCAGACACAAAATAAATGCCATAGTGTCACACTGCGTGTCACAGTCGTCAGACCCATGGCGCAGATATGTGACACGGCCTACACACACACAGATATAAATGCGCAAGCACGAGCTTAAGCGCCTACACTGCGGCGGTTCATCCAGCATCAGCCAACTAGCTTGCGGGGTGCAACAAGTTCAATAATAGCCGATCGACACACACAGCTGAAACGCTCTCCCCGAAACGAAGTTTCGAGGCTACACAGCTGATACGCTCCCCCCGAAACGAAGTTTCGAGGCTACACAGCTCATACGCTCTCCCCGAAACGAAGTTTCGAAGCTACACAGCTCATACGCTCTCCCCCGAAACGAAGTTTCGAGGCTACACAGCTGATACGCTCCCCCCGAAACGAAGTTTCGAGGCTACACAGCTGATACGCTCCCCCCGAAACGAAGTTTCGAGGCTACACAGCTTATACGCCACTCCTGAAACGGAGTTTTCAAATTATCTGAACTAGGGCTCCGACGCCCCAGCCGACTTACGCGCGCTCTTTAGAGAGCTGCTGGATTAAATAATCGACGCCGCGCTTCACGCTGGCATCTTGCTCCATCATGTTCTCCACTTGCTTGCAGGCGTGAATCACAGTGCCGTGGTCACGACCACCAAAGGCATCACCAATCGATTTCAAAGGGTCGCTGGTTAAAGTGCGGGAAATATACATTGCCACTTGGCGAGGAAAAACGATCGCACTGGTGCGACGACGACCAATCAACTCGCTAAAGCGAATCTTATAATAATCGGACACCTTCTTCTGAATCTGGTCTACGGTCACCTTGCTGACAGCCTCGGCGTGCAGCAGATCGCTCAGCAAGCGCTCGACGGCGTTCAAGTCCAATTTGCGATCAATCAGATTATCATAACCAGCGATACGAGTGAGCGCGCCTTCCATGCGGCGCACATTGCGCGACACACGCTCGGCGAGGAAATTCACAATCTCGTCGTCGAGCTTAAGGTTCATGGTCGAAGCCTTATTTTTAAGGATCGCAACCCGCGTCTCATAATCAGGCGCTTGGATATCAGTGACCAAGCCCCATTGGAAACGTGAAATTAAACGATTTTCAAGGCGCTCGATTTCATTGGCTGGGCGATCACTCGCCAAAAAGATTTGACGCCCAGACTCGAAGAGATCGTTGAAAGTGTGGAAAAACTCCTCTTGCGTGCTCTCTTTTCCTGAAAGGAAATGAATATCATCCACCAAGAGCGCATCCACATTGCGGTAATATTGACGAAACTTCGACAGCTTGTTCTCGCGGATCGCGTGAATAAACTCATTCGTGAATTTCTCGGTAGACACGTAAGCGATGCGTGCCTTGGGATTATTAGTCAGCATCTGATGCGCCACCGCATGCATCAAGTGCGTCTTGCCAAGACCAGTCTCACCAAAAACAAAAAGTGGGTTATACGCACGACCAGGAGCATTCGCCACTGCGATCGAAGCCGCGTGTGCCAATTGACAACCTGAACCCACCACATAATTCTCAAATGTGTTGCTCGGGTTAATCAGCGTACGATGCGAAGGCGCCCCCTGGCTGACCGGACGATCATTACGTAGATCAGGTGTTTGAGAACCTTGCCCCGCAGGTGAAGCCACAGTCGATTCATTTGCCCGATTCGCTGGAGCGCCCAAACGACCTCCGGAAGCTGATTGGCTAGCAGCTTTAACATCCTTAGCCGAGCCAGCTTCGATTCGAACCTCAAGTGCGGAGCCAGCAAAGCTACGAGCTTGTTGCGTAATAATATCCAGAAAGTTATTTTCGATCCAGATAGCGTTGAATTCACTATTGGTCGTCAATACCAACTTCGAGTCCGTCTCAACAGTGCACACAAGCTCACTAAACCACATTTCGTAAACGTCTGCGGGAAAGAGATTCTTGAGTTCTTCGTTGGTGCTGTGCCAGAGAGAGGCGGCTGTTTGTGTTGAGGACATGGACGTGTGAGAAGTGGGAAACTCGCCAATTATTCACAGTCCTGCGTAGAGTGCGAGCCACTTCGATACGCGAGACTGAAAAAACTGAAAGTTGTGAATGAAAGATAGGATCCCTAAAATCAAAAAGCACAGCAAGCATGTTCGAAGAACAAGAGCTTAGCAATTGATGATAAGTAAGTTATGTTTTTATTAAATATGGCACCTACAATTAAAAATAAACTGCAAGCGGTTGAATATCAGCGAAACTGAGATGTTCAATGTCGGCGATGGATCAAAGAATCGGCAGCAAAATGCACAAGGCAAGGCCAAGTTCTGCACAAGTTATTAACACTCGACTCACGAATAAGTTTATAAGTTTTTTTGCCATGAATGTCACGTACCTGTGACAGTTCTGTTAACCACTGAAAAAGTGGCATTTCGGGAATCTCTGAGCTACAATCGAAACTCCTCTTTTTTTTGCAAGGAAGCGCGAAATTTTAAATTGGCACGGGAAATATTTTTCAAAAACAGGGCAGTTATTCACTACTTTGTCATATGCGCAATTAAGCGATCATTGAACTCAGCCGCCGAATCATGTCCGATTTTCATCAACGCCTGCACCATCGCAGCGACCTCGACCAAGCGCGCCATATCACGTCCGGGACGAACGGGGATCTCCATCAAGGGCACTTTCAAACCTAGAATTTCCATATGCTGCTCTTCAAGCCCCGTGCGCTCTTCATGCATGCCTTGCGTCCAGATGTGAAAATTGATCATCAGGTCGATCCGTTTCTCGAGCCGAACGGAGCGGACTCCAAAGAGCTCTGCGACATTGATAATCCCCAAACCTCGGCATTCCATATAACCGCGACTAAGATCCGAGGAGGTCCCCAGCAACTCACGCTCACTCACCCGCTTAATATAGGTCAAGTCATCGGCGACCAAACTGTGGCCGCGCTCAATCAGCGCCAGAGCGCACTCACTCTTCCCCACGCCACTCTCACCACAAATCAAAGTTCCAATGCCTTGTATATCTAATAAGGTGCCGTGCATATGGGTGCGCGGGGCAAACTTATCTTCCAACAAAAGCGTGGCTTCCGTGGTAAAGGTCTTGGATTTCAGCGGGGAACGAATGATCGGCGTATTATATTCATTTGCCAACTTGCACAAATGTTTGGTCGGAGCCAAATTGCGCGAAATAATCAAGCAAGGCACATTGCGCTTCAAGATCTCCGTCATAATCGCGGTTTGCTCTGTTTGGCTCTTTTCGCGGATGTAGGCCATCTCCCCAGCACCTAGGAGTTGAATCCGTTTGGCCGCAAAGGCCTTAAAGAAGCCCACCATTGCCAGCGCTGGCCGATTCAGGCTGCGCTCACGAATCATATTATCTAAGCCAGACTCCCCCGCCACCAATTCCATCTCCAGCGGCTCCTTAAAGGATTCATAAAATTCTCGAACGGAAACTGCTTCGACAAATTTGGTATTATTACGTTGTACGGCGGCCATGCTTAAAATTCTGGGTTACATGTTAAAATCCTCACCGAGGTAAAACTCCCGGCTCTTCGGATCATTGATAAGAAAGTCGCTACTACCCTCGCTCAAAATCGAGCCCTGGTGTAGCAAATAAGCGCGATCAACGATCGCAAGTGTCTCACGCACATTATGATCGGTAATTAGAATGCCGATCCCGCGCTCTTTAAGTTGCACAATGATCTTCTGCACTTCACTCACGCTAATCGGATCCACACCACTGAAAGGCTCATCCATCAAAAGAAACTTAGGATTGGTCACTAGCGCCCGCGAAATCTCCAAGCGACGGCGCTCTCCCCCACTGAGCGTGTAGGCCTTCTGCGAGGCCAAATGCGTTAAACCAAGCTCTTCTAAATGCTTCTCGATACAGGCCTCCCGCTCCGCCTTTTTAAAAGGCATAGTTTCCGCAATCGCTCGAATATTCTGCTCGACCGTCATTTTACGAAAGATCGATGCTTCTTGCGGCAAGTAACCGATCCCACACCGTGCGCGACGATACATCGGCAAATTCGTCAAATTGTCGTCATTTAAATGCACACTCCCCTTCGTTGCGGGAACGAGACCGACCACCATATAAAAAGTCGTCGTCTTCCCTGCACCATTAGGGCCCAACAGCCCAACAATTTCGCCCGCGTTTACGTGGACATCGACTTTATTGACCACGCGACGCTTGCCGTATTCCTTAATCAGGCCACGTGTTTCAATCTTCGGAGTAGCTGCAGTTTCAACCATAGAATATGGAGCAAAAGCATTGCTAGGCCACTCGGCAATGCAATCCTTTAGCCATCTCGCGCTTGAATTGTTTCCAACGTTGACGGATACCTGAGCGACCTTCTTAATTCGCCGTTTTCTAAAAATGGCTACAACGACCAAAGAATACGATTTTTCCAGCATCGAGCCCAAGTGGCAGGCATACTGGGAGGAAAACCACACCTACGCAGCTAAAGACTTCGAGGATAAACCTACGTTTTACGTGCTCGATATGTTCCCCTATCCTTCCGGAGCGGGCCTACACATCGGCCACCCTGAGGGCTACACTGCTAGCGACGCACTCAAACGCTTCAAAAAAGCACAGGGCTTCAATGTGCTACACCCCATGGGCTGGGACGCCTTTGGCCTGCCAACCGAGCAGTATGCCATCAAGACGGGCACTCACCCTGCGATCACCACCAAGCAAAACGTCGCTAATTTCACCAAGCAGCTCAGCCAACTGGGTTTCGCTTACGACTGGAGTCGCGAGGTAAACACTACCGACCCCGGCTACTTTAAGTGGACCCAGTGGATATTCATGCAGCTCTTTAAGAAAGGGCTCGCCTATGTAGACGAAAAACCAGTCTGGTTCTGCCCCGAGCTCGGCACCGTACTCGCCAACGAGGAAGTGCTCAACACCCCTGAAGGCCCGCGCTCTGAGCGTGGCAGCTTCCCAGTCGAGCGCCGTCCGATTCGCCAATGGGTGCTACGTATCACTGAATATGCAGAACGCTTGATCGATGGCCTGAAAGACCTCGACTGGCCCGACTCCACTAAGCGCTTACAGGAAAACTGGATCGGCCGTTCTGAAGGTGCTGAAATCACTTTCGATGTAGCTGGACATGACTCGCAGTTGACCGTTTTCACGACGCGCCCCGACACACTTTACGGCGCCACCTACATGGTGATCGCACCGGAGCACCCGCTCGTCGCCTCGATTACCACAGCCGAGAATAAGGAAGCTGTGGCCGCTTATATAGAAAAAGCCAAGAGCAAGTCCGACCTCGAACGTGCCGAACTCTCCAAGGAAAAAACCGGCGTATGGACCGGCGCCACGGCCATCAACCCGGTCAACGGCAAAGAAATCCCAATTTGGGTGGCTGATTATGTGCTCATGACCTACGGCACTGGCGCGATTATGGCCGTGCCCGCACACGATGTGCGCGATTTCGAATTTGCCAAGGAATTCGGCCTCGAAATCATCCAAGTGATCGACGACGGCGGAGATGCCACCAAGGATGCCGAAGGCGCTCTGACTGAAGCCTATACCGGGCCAGGCAAACTGATCAACTCCGGCGAGCAAAGCGAAAAAGACTCCGAATCCGCAAAAAACGCGGTCATCGAGCAACTCGCAGCCGAGAACCGCGGCCAAGCGACCATCAATTTCAAACTGCGCGACTGGCTCTTCTCGCGTCAACGCTACTGGGGCGAGCCCTTCCCAGTACTCTGGCTCAATAAAAGCAACTACGATCAAGTCGACGACGCACTCAAATCCGTCGAGCGCCCAGTCACTTGCGAAGTCGACGGCGAGCTGCTCTACGCCATCATCCTGCCCGACGCCGAGCTCCCGCTGGAACTGCCCGAAGTCGAGAGCTACACACCCTCACCAGACGGCCAAAGCCCGCTCTCGAAGGCCGAAACTTGGCTACATGTCTTCATCGACCCCGCCACCGGCGCCACCTCCACGGAGGCCAAAGATGGTTGGCTCCCTGCCATTCGCGAGACGAACACCATGCCGCAATGGGCTGGTTCTTGCTGGTATTACCTACGCTACATCGATCCGAACAACACGGACGCACTCATCGACCCTGAAAAAGAGAAGTACTGGGGCACCCCCGACCTCTACATCGGCGGGGCCGAGCACGCAGTGCTCCACCTACTCTACGCTCGCTTCTGGCACCACATTTTATACGATATCGGTGTCGTCAGCGATCCCGAGCCCTTTAAAAAGCTCTTCCACCAAGGTATCATTCTCGGCGAAGACGGCGAAAAGATGTCAAAGAGCCGTGGCAATGTGGTGAACCCTGAGACTATTATCGAAGGCTACGGGGCCGACGCCCTACGTCTCTACTTAATGTTCCTCGGCCCCCTCGAAGCCATGAAACCTTGGAACACCAAGGGCATCGAAGGCATCGCCCGCTTCCTACGCAAGACATGGCGCCTGGTGGTAGCCGATGATGGCGAGCTCCAGCTCAAGATCGGTCAAAGTGATGCACTCGATCCGGAGACCGAGCGCGTACTCCACGCCACGATCAAGAAGGTCACCAACGACTACAGCAGCCTAGGCTTCAACACGGCAATCTCGCAAATGATGATCTGCATCAATCAACTCGCCAAGACGGAGGCCCTGCCCCGCGAAGCAGTCGAAGACTTCATCAAACTACTCGCCCCACTAGCGCCACATATAGCCGAAGAACTCTGGCAACGCCTTGGCCACGAAGGTAGCATCGTCGAAGCCGGCTGGCCGAAATACGATGAAAGCAAGCTCGTCGAGGACAGCGTCAAAATCATCTTCCAAGTCAATGGCAAGTATCGCGGCGACGCACAACTGCCCGCCGATGTATCCAAGGACGATGCCATCGCAGCCGCCAAGGCCAATGAGCGTGTGCAAGGCTTCATCGACGGCAAAACGATTAAGAAAGAAATCTACGTGCCCGGTAAGATCGTCAATATCGTGGCCGTGTAAATATGGCTAGCACTACGATGCGGCATGTAATACTAGAACGTCCGGCAGCGAAAGCTGCCGGCGTCCCGCTCGGGCGGAGCGCCGTAAAGCAAAGAATCACTCATAGCTTTATCGCACTCTGCCTCGGAGCGCTCTCCTGCTTGCATGCCGCCCCCATGCTCGATGGCAGCGCCTTTGTCACGAGCCGCAGCGGTTCGATCGCAGCCACTGACGCCGCCGGCCAAACTGTCGACATCAGCGCGCATGAAGTCTTACAACCTGCCGGCCTGCAGCTCTCGACTGCAGCACAAGGGCAGCTGTTCTTAACTTTTTCAAATTCCGTCGCGATCGCACTCACCTCAAATACTTCCGTGCAATGCCTGGAATATGAGCAACAAGCCTTTGAAAATAAAGACCGCACCTCCGGGCTCGAACCCTCCGTATCCAAGTTACGATTAAAACTCACCGAAGGCGAGCTCGCGATCGCCAGCAACCAGCTCTCTCCGCTATCGGAACTACGTATTCAGCTGCCAACGGGAGAAATTCGCCTGCATAAGGGCACCTGCCTGATACGCCTCGATGCGATCACAGGCCTGCACATCGCCGCATACGAGGGTAACTTAACCTATTACTACCCCGGCGCCGAAGCACGCGAGTTTATCTCTGCCCCTAAAATTGTGCGCATTAGCCAGCAAAGTCTGCAGCGGCAACAGATCGCCGAAGCGGCCAGCGTCGATTCGCTCAGTGCTGGCTCTGTGCAGTTTTGTAAAGCCGCACAACACGCGAGCCAACGCGTCAGCTTTCAAGCCAATGCCAGCACCGGAGAGCCCCCGGTCCCCATCCGTATCGTCAGTCCCGATTATTTTAAGCAACCCGACCTCCGCCCTTATCGCTTTGAAGACTAACACAAAGAGTATCTCTGCCTTTCTTCCAGCCAACTTTGAGCCTCAACCCATCGGTCTCATTGCTGGCAAAGGTCTCTACCCGATCCTGATGGCGGAGCGCATACGCGCAGCTGGGCTCCCACTGCGATTAATCTCCTTTAAAGGCGAAACCGAGCAAAGCTTGATCGACTCGGTGCCCGCAGAAGCGCATATACAGATCAAAGTGGGCCAACTCGGCAAGCTACTAAAATCACTTAAAAAACTTGCTTGCCGCTATGCAGTGATGGCTGGACAAATCACGCCCAAGCGCCTCTTCCACGGCCTGCACCCCGACCTCAAAGCACTCGCAATACTCAACAGCTTAAAAATTAAAAACGCCGAGACGATTTTTGGTGCCATCTCTGCCGAAATTGAAGCCATTGACATCCAAATGCTCGACGCTCGCAGTTTCCTCGACGATCAGCTAGCCAGCGAAGGGCTGATGACAGGAGGAAAACTCAAGGCGCCAGAAGAATTTATTCAACACGGCATTCAAATCGCCAAAGGCATCACCGAGCTCGACATCGGCCAAGGTGCCGTCGTGCGTAAAGGCACAGTGCTCGCCGTTGAAGCCTACGAAGGCACCGATCCGATGCTTAAACGAGCAGGTGAATTCAAAACGGACGGACTCATTTTCGTAAAAACAGTCAAACGCCAGCAGGACTATCGCTTCGATGTGCCAGTCTTCGGAGAGCGCACACTCGATGTCATGCACACTGCCGGAATCCAAACTGCAGCCCTCGAAGTGGGCCGCGTCATTATGCTTGATAAGCCTACTTTACTCCAAAAGGCTGCGAAATTAAAAATCGAACTACTCGGCTACCAGATCTGACATTCTACATCAGCTATTTGACGCAACTCAATAAAGTGTTCCCTATTTGTAAAAAATAAGTATAGTGACTACAAATGAATGAACCTTATACCCCAGCCAAGCAAGGCTTCACTCTCGTTGAGCTAGCTATATCCGTCAGTATTGTTGGAATATTAGCGGCGATTTCCATACCAGCCTTTCAACGCTCCCGCGATAATACACGCATCGGCGCCCTCGAACACGACCTACGCCTTTACGAACAAGAATTCGACACCTTCGAGCTTGATAATGGCCACTACCCCGACTCCGTATCTGCAGTCGGCGTATATCCAGAAGGTATGGCAGAGCGAATGAGCAGCGCATGGAAAATGCCCTCACCGATCGGTGGCACCTACCGTTGGGTTTACACCACCGAAAGCGACCCCGCTAATCGCAGCGCTTACATCAATATCGTTCACAGTGGACAGTACCCCATTGCAATCGACCCAGGCCGCCTCAAAGACATTGACGCTCACATCGACGATGGTGACCCCAGCAGCGGCTCGCTACAAATAAGCGGCGAAAATCTACGCTACTACATTAAGCTTTAAAACACGGAGCGCTCTAAGGCGTGGAATTTAGTATTTTGCCCACAGTTGATAGCGGCCCATGGTGTCGACTGTAGTTGATCCCGTGCAACGAGATCATTTCATCCCCCACAGGTAGCAACAGGTAGGTTTCATTTGCCAGCATCGCCGTCTGACCTTCGTGCTGACCGACTTGAACTGGGTAAGAATCTACCGGTATCAGAACAAAATCATTCTGCTCTTCAGAATGCCACATTTCGTATCGCGATAATTGCCCCTCACGGCTCAGTTCGAAGAGCATTGCGCCTTCGCGATACTCACTCACATAGACATCGGCATACTGGCGTAGTACCTCGCGCTCTTGGCTCGAACTCGCGACAAACTCCGGTTCACGATACAAACGCGGTTGATCTGAAACATCACGCCAAACCATAGTCGAACATAGACCGAGCACCACACACATCCCAATCAAGGCTAACATCCCAATGGTACGGCTCGAACCACTACGATACACCTGATGCTGCAGTGGCTCGTAAACATCCGCTTCCTCACGCTGAAAAACCGTGTCAAGGGACTGCCCCTCAAGCAATCTGGCGACTTCCGTCGGCAGCACTTTAAGATCTTTCCGATTCTGCGATTGTAGGTCACTATAAAACAATTGGCCATTAATCGCTCGCACCGTAGCACGCCTCTGCCCCCCGCAAATCTCTACTTCCGGGAAATCAAGCACCGCATGCTGCGAGCTGGCAATTGCCATTCGATTCAAGTCGATCGTAAGAAGATCCGCATTCTCATAGTCTGCGGTCCATGCCTCAAGCGGCTCTGTTTCAAAACCAAACTGTGAATCAATATGACGAAATCTAGCGGAGAACTGCATAAATGGGGACGAAACAATAAAAGAAAAAGCCGACTGCTAATAAATTCACGATTCAGAATTCTGCAAGCACTCGGCGTGTTCGAGCGTCTCGCGCTGCAAGCGATACAGCCCAATATCTGGAATATCAATCAGCACCTGCACCAATAGACGCACCACAACAATGCAAATCACCTGCATGGCAATGCTCAGAACAGAGACTAAAGCCGTCAGCACTGAAGTGTAAAAAAGAAGCGTCAACACACCGGCCACAAGCGCCACCGCAATCGCCACCCATGCCAAGATATCGATAATTAAGCGAAGGTCGGCATAGGCTGATTTTTCGCGCACTAAATGACGCAACTGAGCAAGCTCAGAAGCACTCGATGGCTGATGCGCCCCACGCCCTGCCGACTTGCCCGAACTGCCGGAGCGGCGACGCTTCTTCGACGAAGCACCACTTCTGGCCTCCGACGATCGCTCGCCAGCACTCACCACGCGTTCGCGCGTATTACGGTAAGCCACATACGCTTGCTGCCACTGGCGCTCCGACATCTTGCGCGCACTCGGGTCCATTTTTTCACGTGAAGCCTTAAAAGTATCAAAATCATCCATAATCTATTCTACCTGGAGATCAAAACGTCCAAAAACAGGCTTTCCCTCGACTTGAATTTGCGCAAAAAGCCGATACCAACCAGTGTTCGGCACGTTAAATAAAAATGCCAGTTCTGAGCTCTCTTCCGTGCCCCCACCAAAGCCCGCCGTGCGGGCCGAGGCCACACTGTCGACCGGGTGCATGTGCGCAAAGCCCTTACCCGCCGCATCAAACGCCACCATATGCCCCTTTGCTCCCATGATGGTTTCCAAGTGAACCACAGCACCCTCTGCACCGGCCACCTTAACTTCAAAACGGTAATCACGCCCGCGTTGTAAACTTTCAGGCGCACCTAATAGCTCAAAGCGCACGCCATCCACCACGCTCACAGTCGAACGCTCAAACTTCGGGCGCTGAGATTCGCCAGCCACAGCAAGCTCAGACAGCGCAATTGCCTGACTGCGGCTACGCAGCGGCACAATCTCGGTAAAGACGCGATACGCCCCACCGTGTGTCGGTTTAAAATCGAATTGATAGCGCCCATTCAAACCATCCGCACGCGGGTGCACGTGATGGTAATCTTCCAAGGAAGGGTCGATCACCATCACATGCATCTTCTCCGTATGCGTCACCGCCAATTCATGTGGCGCGATATTGGTACCGCCCTGAGTTTGCAAATTAAGTTCCACCTGAGCGGTCACACCAGGCTCTAAAGCGGTGTCCGAACTGAGCTCGGTTACAATCGGATAAGTAAAACGCGTCAGATCAATAAATCCTGCGTGATTCGTCGCACACAGCTCGATCTCCCCCTCCGCATTCACGATTTCCTCATAGTGCAAAAAACCGCACTGTGCAGCAGGCAGCGCGCGCAACACAAAGTACGCACCAAAAAAGACCAGACTCAGCATTCCTATAGATACCCAGCCAGTTTTCGATAGAGATTTGGAAGATTGTTCAGTCATAGACAAGTCAGTTGCAATGTATCCATGCCTACGATCTGGCGCAAGACGGAATGTGAACAGCGCACACTGCCCGCGTAAGCTCACCACACTGTATACGAAATTTATACCAGCTCAGTAGACGACATTCTAAAAATTACTCGCACAGCTTCTTAACTTTACACACCTGCGCAAGCCTGTCACAGCAATATAACATGACTGATAAAATTAAAGTCGGAATTTGGGGCCTCGGCCGTGCTGGACTCAATATGCACGCGGCCGAAATAGCCATCTACCCCGAACAGTTTGAGCTGCACTCAGGCATCGATATTGATCCAACACGCAATCAAAGCCTCACGGATACATATCAGGTTCCCACCTACACGGATGAGGACGCATTTCTCAATGATCCTGAAGTGGAGCTAATTTCCATCGCCACCCGCTCGCCCGACCACGTAGCGCACTGCGAAAGAGCGCTCGCCGCAGGCAAATATGTATTTCTCGAAAAACCGCTTGGTCTCAACTATACCGATGGCCAAAAGCTACTCGCCCTATGCCAACAATACCCCGGCAAGCTCTACCCGCGGCAAAATCGCCGGTTCGAAGCCCCGTTTAATCACATTCAAGAGATCATCGCATCGGGCATCCTTGGCGAAGTTTACGAAATAAAGCTCTGCCGCCACAGCTTCCAGCGCCGCAGCGACTGGCAAACGATCATAGAATGCGGCGGCGGGCAGCTCAACAATTGGGGCCCACACATTATCGACCACGCCCTACAATTCCTGGACTACAAAGTCAGCGAATTGTGGAGCGACCTCAAAAAAGTCGCCGCGCTCGGCAATGCCGAAGATCACATCAAGATCGTGCTCAAAGGCGAAAGCGGCCGCGTAGTAGACCTGGAAATCAGCGGAGGCGCCGCCCTACCGCAAAACGAATACACGCTCTTCGGCTCGCGGGGAGCACTCACCTGTCAAGGCGACAACATTCACTTAAAATACATCGATCCCAATCAGGTATTCCAAAAGACTGAAGCACATGCTGGCACCCCCTCGTTGACCGGAGGAGTCAGTAATGCTTATGCCGATCTAGAACAAATAAAATGGGTCGAAGAAGACATTAAAGTCGCCCCCAGCACACCGACCGAAATTCACTCGATCTGGTCCGCACTCTATCAGTCAATTCGAGAAGGCATCCCCTTTCCCGTATCGATGGAGCAAGCAGTCGCCGTGCTCAAAGTCACCGACGAAGTCAAGAAAGGCACCGCCTTCACGGGCGCGTAAAACACAAGCTGTTCTCAGTGCTCGCATAATACAACAAATCGTCTCCGCATTTTAGAGCACTCTGCATGGACGTAGACATGGATCCCGACCATCAGAATCGACGAAGGACGCGATCGTAAATGAGCGCCTAGTCCTCCTCTGATTTATGCTCCCGTGCCTCGAAGGCTGCTTTATCGGCCAAAGAGACATGCCCCTCGACCATGCCGTTATCCAACGGATCATCGATACGGCTAGCCAAGTCGCGGAAAAGCTTGCGCAAGTCGATCACCCCACCGATCAAGAACCAGAAGGTCGACACAATCCCCAATATACCCGTCACCACCAAACTGGTAATAAAGAAATACTGGCTCCAAGCCTCATCCGACCAAGGTGAGAACAGGTTCAAGACCAAAACTCCTAAAAAGCAGAGACAGAACTTATAAATGATGGCGTAGCCAAAGACCGACCAAGTGATGATCTTATCGCCACGAGTGTATTCTGGAGTGATACCTAGCAACTTTTTAAATGCATTGTGCACGCTCCACTTAAAGGGCTCCTTATACTCATTCGCGACATCATACTCCCCGCGGTGCAATAGGCGATCCAAGTTGTAAGGCTCTTTTTGCGTAATCAAAGAGCCCAGAACATAAGCCGCGATGCCACTGCACATCGCCATGAAATACATTTCGTAAGAATTGATCGGAAACTTCACCGCACTCATTTCCCAAGCCACGTAAGGGTTAAACGGGCTCGAAACTGTCTCTAAAAAAGAACCCACCGAATGGCTCCAGTTATTTCTTTCGAGCCATGGATACACCACTTCAGCCCAATTACGCTGCAGAAACAATCCTATCAACGAAAATCCAGAACCAAAAATAATCGCTCCAAAAGCTCCTGTGGTCGTACCAAAACGGCTATACAGACCGAAAACCATAATCGGCCCCGCGCCGCCGAGCCACAAGGCTGTCATCATCGTAGTGAACATGATAATATAATCGATCTGTACGAAGAAAATCGAAACCACGAAAAAGAAGATGCAAACCGCCAAGGAGCAAAGGCGGAATAATAACAGGTGCTGCTTCGGCGTCAGTGGCTCCTTTATAAAGGGAACAATCAAATCCTGCACAATCGTCGATGAAGCATTAAACACACGTGAATCATCTGTAGAAATCAGCAGCATAATCATCAGCAAGAGAAACAAACCCATCAGTCCCGTCGGCAGCAGGTTCTTCAGCGCCACCGGCAGCATCATTTGATGATACAAGGTCCGGAACTTCTGAAACTGTTGATTCCCCTCCGGCGTGCCACTCAGTGCGTCGCGAGCCGCCGCGATGTAAGGCGTGTCAATATTGTGATCTTGAGAAAGGGGTGCATCTACACCGATTTCATGTCGGGGAATCGGCACTTGAGCCAAGCTGTGCTCCAACCCTGCGCGTGCCTCTAAATCGGGCACCGATTCCATCGCGACCTTTTCAGTCAACTCAGAGCGGATATCATGCGCCTCACTGGAAAACTTCCCGTGCGTCATCAATGCGATGATCATCACCGCAACCAAGAGCATCATTAAGCCCGCAAACAAAGAGCGCCAAGTGCCCAAGATGCCCGCCATTTTCTGCTCATGCGGCGTGCGCCCACTGGTCGAAGTATCATTACCGATCCAACTGGCTCGATTCAAAATACTCCCCATAATCGTCACAAAGAGTGCAAAAATATTAAAATCACGTAGCTTCTCGATATCAAAAGGATTGATAAAGCTCTCTCCATCCACGCGATCAATCATCACCGGCCCAATCGTATCGTGCCAGCCGAAGTGCAGATAAATATAACCCGCGATGATCACGAAAATAGGATAACTCATCAAACCTTGAAAGGCGTCCGAAATCAGCAAAGAAATACGCCCGCCCGGCCAAATGATTAGCATACATAGCGCCAAGGAGGAAGTCACCACCAGCGTGAAGGTCGGCAAAGCCACCCCCATCACCATCACCTCGTGAGGCAGCCCCAGGAAGTAAATAAAGAAATTTGCGGCCACTGCAGGCCCGATCGCATTCGTCACCATCTCTGCCAAAGTACGAATGGTCGCCGCCACAATCCGTAACGGTCGATTATAGCGCATCTCCAAAAACTGGCCGATCGAGAGCGAACGCGTCTCACGGAAACGATAAACACAGAAGCCCGTAAGCCCCATCACAATCCAGACTGGCACCGTCAAATACTCCCAGAAAGTCAGCGCATAGCCCACCTGGTATTTCGCCTCTACCAAGCCGACCAAAGTAATCACACTCAGGCCCGCAGTTAAATCGCCCGCGCAGATCACATAACGCCCCGCCACACGGCCGGCCGCCAGATAATCGACGACACCTCGAACATACTTCTTCGAGTAAACCGCAATACTAATAATAAAAACGACAGGGACAATGGCAATCAGCCAATCGATAAGGTGCATAATAATGTAACTCCTGAAATCCCACTCCAGTAAGTCGATCCATGCACGAGAGAAACGCACACAATCCGCCTACCTGAAATAAAAAAACAAGATCAATGATGGGGGAAACAGCAGCTCTCACTACTGACATTAAATAAATAGGGACCGCGAATTCAGAGAATAATTCTCAACAGATCAACTCTAATATTAAACCAAAACTGTTAGTAGCTCAGGTGATAGTAGAAATTGCATTATAGATTGTACCAAGCGGAGAAATAATTAAATTTATAGGTTGACCTATGCGCTGAGGCGAATTTGCTCCACCACTTCCAAAGGAGAGGTGACAGAGTGGCCGATTGTGCATCCCTGGAAAGGATGTGTGCTGGAAACGGCACCGAGGGTTCGAATCCCTCCCTCTCCGCCATTGCTCCGCCATCTCCACTTCGTTACGTCGACGCGCTACGCTTGCTCATGGCAGGCCAAAAGAGTTGAAAATTAAGACGAGCTATGGAATTTCCCAAAGACTTAAAGCGCGTCGAATGCCCT
>NZ_JARXHW010000080.1:0-8179 GCF_031127805.1 Thalassobacterium maritimum
CGCATCCAAGAACAATACATACCAACGGCCTTTACGTAAGCTTTTTGGTTGACTTTTTTTACTCGTATTATGCCCTTAAGTCCGTGCCATTCGGGCATGAGGCGGTTCATTTAGATTTCTTCATTTCATAATACGATTTACGTCATTACTTTTGAGAAACGCTCTAAATGCGTGAAGTGACAATCAACTTGTCTGCGTAGATCTCTCAAATTCAACCGACTAGTTGCTTGAACTCGTCTTCGTCTAGAATCGTGATGCCTAGCTTTTCGGCTTTGGCGTATTTGGAGCCGGCGGCTTCGCCGGCGAGCACATAGTCGGTCTTTTTGCTGACACTGGAGCTAGTGCGACCTCCGGCGGCTTCGATCATTTTAGTGGCTTCGTCGCGTGTGAGTGAGGGCAGGGCTCCCGTCAGCACCACTGTTTTGCCTGCGAGCACGCCGTCGGCTTGGGCTTGGCGAGCACTTTCAAAATTGAGCCCGTGGGCTTTGAGTTGTTGGATGAGGCTCTGGTTGTCGCTGTCGGCAAACCAGGCGTGAATGCTCTGCGCCATGATGCTGCCGATGCCGTCGACGGCTTCGAGCTGTTCTTCGGTGGCGCTGGCGATGGCTTCGAGCGAGTCGAAGTTGGCTTCGAGATCCTTGGCGGATTGTTTGCCCACGTGCGGGATGCCGAGCCCGTGGATGAGTTGCCAGAGCTCGCGCTGCTTGCTGGCTTCCAACGCGGCGATGAGATTTTGAGCCGACTTCTCGGCGAACTTATCTAGTTCGAGCAATTGCGCTTCGGTCAGGGTGTAGAGGTCGGCTTGGGTCTGGACCATGCCGCGCTTAACCAACTGTTCGACGACGGCGCTGCCGAGGTTTTCGATGTCCATGCAAGCGCGGCTGGCGAAGTGTTGCAGCGCGCGTTGCTGGCGGATCGGGTCGTCCTTGCTCACGATGCGCCAAACTGCTTGCGTGGGGTCGCGTTCGGCCTCGATGCCGAGCGCTTTGAGGTGTTCGCCAAATATGAAAGGCTGGCTGTCGGCGGGGCGTTTCGCGAGATTGACGCTGAGCACTTGTGGGATGATTTCGCCGGCCTTTTGCACCAGCACCGTGTCGCCGGGGCGAATGTCTTTGCGCTGGATCTCGTCCTCGTTGTGCAAGGTGGCTCGTGAGACGGTGGTGCCTGCGAGTTGCACCGGCTCTAAAATGGCGACGGGGGTAACGGCGCCGGTGCGGCCAATCTGGAGGCTGATTTCTTTGAGTAAAGTCTCGGCGCGTTCGGCTTCGAACTTGTAGGCGATCGCCCAGCGGGGTGCTTTGGAGGTGTAGCCAGCTTCTTCTTGCTGTGCGAAGTCGTTGAGTTTGACCACCGCGCCGTCGGTCGGGTAGGCAAAATTTTGCCGCAGTGTATCCAGTTCTTCGATGCACTTCCAGGCGCTTTCTATATCATCGGCGAGCCAATACTTCTCTAGCACCGGGAACTGCCATTCCTTCAGTTTTTGCTGAATCTCGGATTGTGTGCTGAAATAGTTGCCTGGTTCGCAAGCTCCGATGCCGTAGAGCACGATGTCGAGTTGGCGACTGCGGGCCTCGGCAGGGTCGAGCAGTTTGATGGTGCCTGCGGCGAGATTGCGTGGGTTGGCATAGAGCGCTTGCCCCTCCGCTGCGCGGGCGACGTTGATGCGCTCGAATTCCTGGTGGCGCATGTAGATTTCGCCGCGCACCTCCAGCACAGTGGGTGCGCCTTGAATCCTGTCCGGTAAGCCGCGGATGCCGCGCACGTTGGAGGTAATATCGTCACCCTCGATGCCGTTGCCACGGGAGACGGCGCGCACTAGTACTCCGTCCTCATAGCTGAGGCTGACGGCGACACCGTCGATCTTGGGCTCGACCAAATAGGTGAGCGCTTGCTCCGGAAAGCGCTTGAGCAGTCGTTGGCCAAACTCGATCAGTTCTGCCGAGCTATAGGTATTATCCAGGCTCAGCATCGGTTTGCGGTGACGGTAGCTCTCAAAGGCTTCCAAGCGGTCGTCGCCCACGCTTTGAGTGGGCGAGGGGGCGGCACCGAAGTCAAATTCCGGGTTGGCGGCTTCTAATTGGGCCAGCTCGGCCTTGAGGCGATCGTAGGCCTGATCGTCGATCTTGGGCTGCGCCTCTTTGTAGTAGAGACGGTCGTGCTCTGCGATTTCGGCGCGTAGTCGGGCAATTGTTTTCTGCGGATCAGCCATGGCGCAAGTGAAACTGTGAATGGCTTGGTGTAAAGCTGCGATCTTTGAGTTATATTAAAACTCCGTGTTCAGGCTTTGCTGTTGTTTTTCCTCGGCAGAATCATTGTAGGCAGAATCATTAATCTGATAATACTGATGTGACTTGCTATCAATCTGTATTCGGCAATTCTGTAGTGTTTTATGGGATCTTGTTAAGCAGATGTTTGATTACCAGACAGTTTACAACGCATACACGGCCTTGATTGCGGGGCTCATCACCAGCGTACACTGCGTCGCGATGTGCGGCCCCTTATCGTGCGCCTTTGCGCCGACAAAGGCGCAAGATGCCAGCCCGCAGCTGGTCTTGACCTGCTACCATCTGGCCAAGCTGTTTTCGTATGCACTGGTCGGCACGCTGGCGGGGGCCTTTGGCTCAGTGGTGATCCGCTCTGTTGAGAGCTCTTGGCTGAATTATCTGCCGTGGATCTTAGTGCTGTTTTTTTTGATGGTGGCCTTTCGCTTGGATCGCTTTTTACCCAAGCCGATTTGGCTGGGGAAATTGTATCGGCAGGTCACTGCCCGCTTCAGTCGTTTGCAAAAACCGGTGGCCGCAGCTGTGATTGGGCTGGCCAGTCCTCTGCTGCCCTGTGGACCACTTTATATGATCTTCGGGCTCGCTCTGTTTTCCGGCTCTCCGCTAAAAGGCGCAGAGTTCGCGATCGGTTTCGGACTCGGGACCTTGCCCTTGTTGTGGTTGGCTCAGAGTCAGTTTATGCGAGTGCAGCTGAAAGTGACGCCTGTGACGCTGGTGCGCATACAACGGGGCTTGGCTTTGGTGGCTGCCTTGGTGGTGGCTTGGCGCTTGCGTACGACTCTCGGGATTGAAGGTGCGGAGAACTGGGTCTGTCATCCGTTTTGATGCTGTGAGCTAAAATTATTGCGGAACTCCATCGGACGCTTTCTGTCCATTTTTATCTCTATCTTATTACGCATCTGATCATGAAATACGCCACTTGCTTCTCTCTGATATCTCTACTCACGATTGCGCCTCTGTTTGCGGAGGAACATCCGCCGTTGAATGCCAAGGTGGATACCCAGCCGATTCAAGCAGAGGCGGGCAAAGCCTTGGTTTCTTATGCGGACGTGCTGGATCAAGCGACGCCTTCGGTGGTGACGGTGTATACATCGCAAATTGTGACGGTGGGCCAGGTTCGAACTTTGCCCGACTTTCTGCGGCAATTTGCTCAACCTGTGCCACAGATGGAGCCCAATACAGGCAGCACACGCGAACGTAAAGAGCCGCTCGGGGTGGGCTCGGGTGTGATTATCTCTACAGATGGCTATATCGTGACCAATCACCACGTGGTGCAGGGGGTGCGCGGGCGTCAGGCCGATGAGATACGGGTGCGCCTGAATGATGATTCTGAGTATGTGGCGACCTTGGTCGGCTCCGATTCGAAGACAGATGTGGCGGTGCTTAAAATTGATGCTGAAGTCTCGTTGCCAGCCATTACGCTGGCGGACAGTGAGCTGATTCGGGTGGGGGACATCGTCTTTGCGATTGGGAATCCGCTTGATGTGGGGTTGACTGCGACACAAGGCATCGTCTCTGCCACGGGACGCAATCGCAAGGGCGAGATCCTGGGGCCAGGCTCCTATGAGAATTTCATTCAAACGGACGCTTCGATTAATTTGGGCAATTCCGGCGGCGCGCTGGTCGATGCCTGGGGTCGCCTGATCGGTATCAATACTGCAATCGTTTCCGGCAGCGGGGGAAGCATCGGGATCGGTTTTGCGATTCCAGTCAATATGGTGCTGAACGTGGCTTCTAATTTGATTGAACGCGGGGAAGTGCCACGTGGCATGTTGGGCCTGTTTCCGGGGGATCTGACCCGTGACATGGCAGATGCCTTTGGGCTGGATAGCACGCGTGGCGCCTTGGTCAATCAAGTGCAAGAAGACTCGCCAGCGGCAAGCGCCGGCGTGCGCCATGGCGACATCATTGTGAAGGTCGATGATGTGGAAATCGACTCGGCGGCGCAGTTGCGCTTAGTCGTCTCTCAGATCCTACCAGGCACCGATGTGGACCTGACTTTGATACGGATGGGCGAGACGCTGGTTCTGCCAGTCACCTTGGGGAGCTTAAATGGTAAAGTTTCGGGTGGGTTGGTCGATACGAGTCCGCTGAAAGGCGTCGTTCTGCGTGCTGTCGACGAAGCCGTGCGTGCCGATTTCTCGATCCCTGCGGAGGTCGAAGGCGTATTCGTCGCGGGTGTTTCGTCCGATTCTCCGTTTGTAGATAAGCTAGAAGCACAGATGGTGATCTTGGAGGTCAACGGTGCTGCGGTTGACAGTGCCGATGCGATTGCCGATCAGCTGGTGGAAGGTTCCCAGAACCGACTCTATGTGTGGGCCAAGGGCACGAAGGGCTTTATCGTCTTTAAGCTCTAGTCCCCGGATTATGGCCTTGAGTATTCCGGCGGCTGCTATTGGCTGCTCCGCTTCGTTGCGTCCACCGTGGGGCGAAATACATTTAGCTTTATCTATAAATTTTGAGAAATATGTCTGAGAAACGCACAATACGCATCGGTTTACTCGGCTTTGGGGTCGTCGGCCAAGGAGTTTGGAAGAATATTGATAAGAACCGTTCGGCTCTTGAATACCGCTTGGGGGCGGAGCTCGCGATCACGCAAGTCGTGGTCAAAGATGCCAGCAAGGCGCGCGAGGTACAGGTGCCTGCGGAGTGTTATTCAGATGATCCGGCGCGAGTCGTGGACAATCCCGAGATCGACATCGTTTGTGAATTGATGGGCGGCACTGGCAAGGCGCTGGAGCTGACACGCCGTGCGCTGCAGCAGGGCAAGATCGTGGTGACTGCCAACAAGGCGCTCATTTGTGAACACGGCGAAGAACTCTTTGAAATCGCGCGTCAAAATGGCGGCCATTATTTCTTCGAGGCTTCGGTGGCAGGCGGGATTCCGATCATCAAAACCATTCGTGAAGCCTTGGTCGCCAATCGCTTTAAGCTGATTTTTGGTATCTTAAACGGTACCTCCAATTACATTTTGACTCGCATGGAGCGCGAAGGCTTGAGCTTCGATGCGACCTTGGGCGATGCGCGTAAGCTCGGCTATGTCGAAGCGGACGAGGCGCTGGATCTCGATGGCATTGATGCGGCCCACAAGGCAGTGATCTTGGCGTACCTCGCGCATGGGAAATGGGTGGGGCTCGACCAGATTATCTGCGAAGGCATCCGCGACATCACTGGAGAGGATATCGAGATCGCGGGGCAGCTCGGCTATAAGATTAAGCTGCTCGCCGTGATCGCGCGCGACTTCGAAGCCAACCAACTCTCAGTGCGCTTACACCCGGCCTTGATCTCTAAACAAGAGGTGATCGCCGGAGTGGACGAAGTTTATAATGGAGTCAGCGTGACAGGCGACGTGGTCGGCACCACGGTATTGATCGGCCGCGGCGCGGGGCAAGATGCGACATCCAGCTCCGTGATCAGCGATATTGCCGACGCCGTCTTTATGCTGCAAGGCGCACCCGCACCGGCGATTTCGGAGGAGGATGAGGCGACTTACCAAAAGCTCGCCGATGGCCTTGAATTAGCCGATTCGGAGACCCTTGCTGGACGTTATTACCTTCGAATTCACGTGAAGGACCAAGAGGGCGTACTGGCTAAAATTTCAGATATTTTGGCCAAAGAACACATCAGTTTCGCAACTGTGAATCAGAAAGAACTCGAAGATGGCACGGCCAAGTTAATGGTGACCACGCACAAGAGCGATGAGGCCGCCATCACGCGCGCGAAAGCCGTACTGGCCGCCGAAGGCGCAGTGATCGGCGCCCCTGTCAGTTTCCGAATTTTCGATCCCAATCAGTCGTAGTCGAGTTCTTTCGGCTAGACCAAGTTGCGGGGCCGGTGTGCTCCGCGACTTGAGGGCGAAATGTGTGACTTATAGCCGAGTCTTTTAGATTCGCTGCGTATATGCCAGCAGGTGCCTCTCAGGTGTGTGCGCTTTTATTGGCGCTGTGCCTGTTTATCGTATAAACTACGGTAGAGCTCGCTGCTTGGGTAGAGCTCCGCGTGGCTGCCACTTGCCACGATTTTGCCTGCGTCAAAGACTAGGATACGATCCGCGTGCTTAATAGTGCTAAAGCGGTGCGCGATGATCAAAACCGTGCGGCCCTTGGACAGCTTTTCCAGTGCGGCTTGTATCTGATGCTCGCTCTCTGCATCTAAGGCCGAGGTGGGCTCGTCCAAAATAATGATGGGCGCATTTTTCAGAAAGGCGCGTGCAATCGAAATACGCTGACGCTGGCCACCGGAGAGGCGTGAGCCACGCTCGCCGACTTCAGTTTCGTAGCCTTGGTCCAGTGCTTCGATGAACTCGTGAGCATTGGCCATTTCAGCTGCAATTTTAATTTCCTCCAAGCTGGCATCTGGTTTGCCGATCCGGATGTTGTTGGCGATGCTATCGCTAAAGAGGAGCGCTTCTTGCGAGACCAGCGCAATATGGCTGCGCAGTTCAGATTTGAGAACGTCGCGCACATCGATGCCATCAATACGAATGCTGCCCTCCGTGACGTCGTAGAAGCGTGGCACCAGATTCGCAAAAGTCGTTTTGCCCGCACCACTAGGGCCGACCAGAGCGACAATTTCCCCCGCAGCGATATCTACCTGAATGTCGTCCAGCACCACGCTGTCGTCCGTATATTTAAACTGCACCCGTTGCATCGAAATTTGGCCCTTCACACTGCCGAGGCTTTGCGGAGCAGTTGTTTCGGGCACGGTATCGACTGTATGCAGCACAAATTCCAAGCGATCCAGCGAGGCTTCGGCCTTGCGAATTGTATTGGAGACAGAGCCCAGCTTCTTGACTGGCTGATAGCACATATAGAGCGCCGCGAGAATCGAGGCCAGAGCGCCTTCATCGACTTCGTTGACGACGGCCACGTAGAGCGCGATCACGATCGCGAAGGAGGTGACGACCTCGATCAGGGGAGTCAGCGCCTTATCGTATTTGACGACTTTTAATGACTTTTCTAGAAAGTTTCTGCAGGCCTTGCCGAAGCGTTCGCTCTCACGCGCTTCCAGATTGTATGCGCGGACTTCCCGCGTAGCGGACAGATTTTCGTTGAGCACATGGTTCAGTTCGCCCGCTTGCTTTTGAGCTTTGCCAGCCTTTTTCAGTATGCGCGTGCCGATCGCTTTGACCGGCAAGACGCATGCAGGCACAGTGGCGAGTGCAATTAGGACGAAACTGATGTCATTTTCTTTAGTCGACAAATAAACTAAGTAAGCGGCGGCACTGATGAGCGTGGCAGGTTCCTTGATCAGGCTATCGACCACTTTGACAATTGCACCTTGTAGTTGGCTGGTATCGCCCATGACGCGACTCATCAAATCGCCCACCTTATTGCGTCCAAAGAAGGCAAGTGGCAGGCTTTGAATATGCTCAAAGACCATTCTTCGGATTTGTTCCAACACATGCATGCCCGTGTAGGCCATGAGATAAGCATTGGCAAAGCTGCCGAGGGCGCGAAAAACAAAGACGATGGGCACCATCGCCAAAATCCCCAGTAGCTTCCACCCAGTCGGCCCCTCCGGTTCGGTGACTAGGGGCACTAAATATTTGATCACGAGGGGTAAGCCAAATCCAGAAGAGGCGGCATAGACAATGCCCGCCAGCAACCCGAGCGCAAACTGCACACGGACGGGCTTAAGGAATTTAAAGTAAGGGCTGAAGCGTTTAAGATACATAGCGAAAGCTAAAGAGGAAATATAATGAAAAGTGAGTGGAGCATTTGTTGCTATGTGCCGAAAGTCTATTAAATCACAGAATTCCATTTAGTCTGTCGAGAGTCATTCTATGTTGGAAGTTCATGGGGGTGTGATTGAAAGTGCGGGGACACGTAGCCGGGGTCTTCAGACCCGGTCAGACGCCTGGCTTAGTTGCCTGCTTGGCTGCGGATACGGGGTCT
>NZ_JARXHW010000081.1:0-8173 GCF_031127805.1 Thalassobacterium maritimum
ATCTCCTTCACCGACAGTTGCTCGGCCTTAATCCACTCCACTGCGGCTTTCATAATATGAACGTCTGACCACTGACGCGGGGTCAGTCCAGTTGCCGTTTTGAAAATTCGGTTTACTTGTGCCTTCGATAAACCGACTGCACGGCGAAATTTCAATGGGCTTGCGGGTTCACTGACGTATCCGATCTCGATCTGGAGCCGCTCGTCGATCACCTTGGCGTTCGCCCAAGCGATTACCTATTCCTGCCAGAGTAATGGCATGGCATAGTAGCCCCGCTCACGTTTGGATGCGTGGACGTAAGCCTCAAAGCGGTCGCTCCAGCCCCACAGCTGCTCAAAGCGTTGTCGGTTCCGAACGAGCGGATCAAAGGTTCACTTCATAGCGGGTGCTGCGTCCGCCTCCAATCGAGGTGAGCACTCCCTGTTGCAAGAGCTCCTGCAGGTCGCGGGTCGCGGTTGGTTTCGAGACACCTGTGAGTCGCTGATACTTACTTGCGTTGACGCCACCTTCGAAACCACTTGGTCCTGCATCCAGCATCCGCCGAATGACCTTAAGTTGACGCTCCGAAAGTGCTTCGCGGTATCGGTCAAAGAATCGGGCCTTCTTCAGTACAAAGTCGATGCGCGCCTGCGATTCGTCTAAGGCTCGCAACACCAGATCGACAAAGTAACGTAACCAGTCGGTCACCTCGTTGCTGCGTTGTGCGCGTTGCAATGCCGTATAATAACTCGTTTTGTCGGCTTCAATTGCCTGAGAAAGACTCATTAACAACGGACGCCCTGCTCCCTGAAACAAGGCCTTTTCTGCCACTGCGCGCCCGACCCGAACATTGCCATCCTCGAAAGGATGGATCGACTCAAAATAAAGGTGAGCCAGCCCTGCGTGTATCGGTGCATGACGAATCTGATCGCGACTTGTATTAAACCATTCAACAAAGCCTTTGATTTCAGCGGGCACTAAGTCTGAAGGGGGCGCTTCGTAGAGCACTATCGGCTCATGTAAACTACGTCAATGACACACCCCAAAGACTAGCAGTTGAGCAAGAAGGCTCGATCGTTGTATCGTTGAGACTCGCCCTCACCACTTAGGCTGGCGTTACCTCCAGAGTGCGCATCTCCCAGTGATTCCAGAAAGGCACGGGCATCCATCAAGAAGGGGCCGCTTGCTGCTATTCGGATGTCGGCCAATGGAATGTGAGCCTTCAGACTATAATTCAATTTAGTTTGTGTATACTGATAGTCATTCTGCGCAATCAGTGTATTCCCTCCAAATACTTCAAGTTTACAATCCTTCCCCACATTGGGCAATAATTGCAATCCCATGATGGGGCCACCGTCCGGGTCTGAAAAGAATATCTGTATAAAGGAGCCTTGCCGCGGACGATCCAAACAGGGCTTCGGGTTTGAATCTTGAACTTCCAGTTCTAATTCAAGCTGCTCGCCTTTTCGTCGCATTTTACCGGAGGCACAAGGGAAGCCGGATAGCGACATCTCGAAATGACAATAACCATCTTCCTTGACCTCGATATGGTCACGAGGAATCAATCTCGTTCCAATTAACAGGATGCCCCCCGCATCCGTCTCCAAGTCGATAGTGGTCGACTCTGTGATGGGCGCTTGTAGCCTGCCATTCACCTTCAGGCTCTGTGTCGATTCCGGGGACACTTCGATCGTCACTTCAGTGTTCTCAAATACGATCGCAGCACTGGCTGGCACGATCTGTAGAGTGACTTGCCTGGTCTCCGTATTCGGATTTTCAACCTGGATCTCCAATTGAAGCTCGCTGCCCGCGGTGTCAAGCTGCGCTCCGCTGGCCTGCGCCCTGACAATCAGGCGATCCCCAACACCGGCGAACGCACGCCCCGTCCCCGAGATGACTGGAGCAAAATCACCAAGATATCCATCTTTTTGGTGCTGCTCTATGAGCTCATCACACATCGCCCAAATCTTATCCAGTGGTAGTGTCGCCGCCGTGTGCGGGTCGGCCATGGCGGCATGGTAGATACTTTCACGCTGACCGCTCAAGGCCGCGGTTACGGTGAGGCGCTGCACGTTGACATTTGTCATGCAAATGGCGGCCAACTGTGGCGGCAGTTCGCCGATTTGAACCGGATTCAGGCCAGTGCCATCCACCAAGCAGGGTACCTCGACACAACAGCCGTCTTGCAAATTATCTATAATCCCCCGGTTCGGAACATTACCATAGACCGTGCGCGGCGTGTTGGTCTCTCTGGAATGTATAATGAACGAGCCGTATTCATGCGACTGCTCTTTCACCTCAATATCCCCATGCTCCCCGATCAATTTAGCTTCAGTATCCTTCCATGAAGACATGATGGCTTCGCAACGGCGGATGTACTCATCCAGCGGGATCTTGTAGCGATCCACGAGCTCGTCACCGAAATGGATGAAGTATGGCACATATTCTGCCTGGTGCTCGCTGGATTCAGTGACGAAGTAGCCGAGGCGACGCATCATTTCATAACGCACGAGTTCGTAGTTTCGCGAGGGATCGTTGAGTACCTTAAAGAGCAATGGATATGCGTCCTGCCCTTTATATTGAAACTTAAGGAAGAAGGCCATGTGGTTGACGCCGGCGACTAGATATGAAACATCATCATAACGAAGTTTGGCATGTGATGCCAACATACGCGCGGTGCCGAAGACCGAATGACACAAACCCACATGGGGAATGCCAACCGCTTCATCAATCGCCCAGCAATTCATCGCCATCGGATTAGTGTAGTTGAGCAATAGGCAATCCGGATGCGCGAGCTGTTCAATCTCTTGCGCAATCCCGACGAGCACGGGAATCGTTCGCAAACCGCGAAAGATGCCGCCGATCCCCAGTGTATCCGCAATCGTCTGACGTAGGCCGTATTTTTTAGGAATCTCAAAGTCCACCACGGTCGATGGCTTGTAGCCGCCCACCTGCACCGTACAAATCACGTACTTCGCCCCTTTGATCGCTTCGCGCCGATCCAGGGTCGACACAATCTTCGCGTTGACCCCGAGTTTACCGGCCATCCGCTTCATCATTACATCGGCCACCCGCAGGCGGTCGGCATCGATGTCCATCAGGCAAATCGTGGCATCTGATAATTCCGGAAATTGCAGAATGTCGCCAATCAAAGTTTTGGCAAAGACAACAGACCCTGCGCCAATCAGTGTAATTTTACAGCTCATTATAAGGTTTCAACATGGTTTAGATCTTCAATCAGATCGGGGTGTGGTGACCAAAACAGTAGAAACGACACCGAACATCAAGGTTTGCTTTGTGATAACTATTATGCAATTTGTGATCTACTCTATGACGCTCCCTCTCCTCTCCATTCTCTACTCCAGTTCCGATACGGTACACGATCACGGTTATTTCTACGACAACCATACGCGCTCCCAAACTCCTATCGCATGCGTCATCCAACGCACGCGCAGAGGTGTGGCTTATTTGGACGACCAGGAGACACGTCATATCGCGCAGGCGGGTGAAGCCATTCTCTTTCAGCATGGAGAGGACACGTGCTACGGCTTGCCCAATGACAGTGAACTCCCCTACGAGAACCAGTGGGTCTGTATTAGTGGAGAGTCCGCACCAGAACTCTTTCACGGGCTGATCAGCCATGCCGGGCGCAAACTGTCCATGCCCGACGGCAGTCGGGCCAGCCGTTTATTACAAACGATTATCGACCACTATCAACATCGCTCTTTTGAAGACCGCTTTCACGAATCCACTTTAGCCTATACCTTACTCATGGCCTGCTATCGACTCACCGACACCGAGAGTGCAACACTGGACATTGCTCGCCAGTCACATGAGTACATCCTCAGCAACTATCACCGCCCCTTTTCACAGGAGGACATGGCGTCTCATATCGGAATCAGTCGAGAACACATCAGCCGTCGATTCAAAGAAGCCTATGGCATCAGCCCGGGACAATACTGCTCCCAACTGCGTATGAAACGCGCCAAGGACTTGCTCTGTGTCTCCTACGCTCCGATCAGCGAAATCGCGCACCAATGTGGCTTTGCCGACGCGAATAGTTTTACGCGCGCCTTTAAGCAATGCTACGGCATCAGTCCGCGGCTTATCAAAGATCGCTCCGGCCACACTCGATATGCTCGGTAAGCATTGGCACATCTATTTGGCCGAACGAAGGCAAAAATCCAGGCAGCCTCTGCACAGAAGCGACATATGGATGCCGCAGTTCGATCAGTCTCCCCCGGAATAATAGGACCAACCCCAGGTGTACCCCTCAGGATTCAGCGGGTGCGGGTAGGCATCGAGTTTCGCTCGTTCAAAGGTTTCCACATGTCCGTCGGCCATAAGGATATTACTAACGTCATCGTGATGCCAGCTATCCCGATACCAACTTCTCGATGGATCGGTATACCCGGCCTCGCTGGCTCGAACGGTTTGCTCAAAAACCATGATGGTACGACTCGGATTTTTTAATTTGGTATACACCCCGGGATTGGCAACCCGGTTGCGACTCGCTTCCATACTCAGAAGACCTCGCTGCTTGGAGTTGGCCATCACATACGAATTACCGGAATAGGTATAAAAGGGCTCCTTCTCCGATGTAGCCACATCGGATGGGCAGCGAAAAACGTTCATGTCCGAAAGGTAAGGATACAGCGGACGGTACTCTTTTTCCGGACCGCCCCAGGATCCCTTGTCGCCCCCCCAATAATACATCTCATAGCTTTTGAAACTGGGAAACCGCCCATTGTTGTCCGAGAGGTATAAATGCCAGGCGACACCGATCTGACGCAGGTTGGACACACATTCTACCGCGTTGGCCTTATCTCTGACTTTGACTACTGCGGGAATCATGATCAGAGCCAGGATTCCGATAATGACCACAGCAACCAATAATTCCAAAAGGGAAAACGCGTGATCGCGCCCCGTCACATAAAGTCTGCGTGTCTGTCTGCCGATGCGCATTTTGACGCTCCCCATGGACAAGTCACAGCTGCCTGCTTCCATGCTTGAACCACGAGATGCTAAAGCAAGATCATTAGCATGCAGTATAGACTCCGCAAGATTGCGTCCTACGTCTTCGGAAATAAAACTTGTTTTCATGGGGTAGAAATTGGGGTCGCTCGAACTGCCGCCCGAGCGACTTCCAGACATCGCATATGTTACGAAACATTTCAAGATCATATTGTAACTATTTGTAAAAAGCGGCAGCTAAGTAGTCGACGGGGTCATATCATTCCCCTTGTGGAGAGATCCTCACGAAGCTCGCTCAGTTTGTAACGCGTTCAGGTCATGATTCGTCACGATCGCAGCATCTTTGATGAAACGTAGTGGACGGATATTGAATGCCAGCAGAGTCGCCCTAATTTCCTACGATTGGCTTCCCCTCCTACTCTCTGGTTACGCTAAAAATCGCTCTTTGTATTGACAAACTAGACGACTGGTCTAATTAGTGCATTCAAATGAGCGAACAAGACACCAGAGAGCGTATTCTAGATGCGGGGGTTGAGATCATGCTGGAGCGGAGTTTTCACTCGGTGGGGCTGAATCAATTACTCTCTGCGGTGAATGTGCCCAAGGGCTCGTTTTACCACTATTTCAAGTCCAAGGAACAGTTTGGTGTCGAGGTGCTACGCCACTACTCAAGGCAAGCGAACAGCAAGCGTCATCAAATCCTCGCGAATCTTGAGATCTCAGAAAACCCAATTGAACGCCTGGTTTTCATGCTCAACGCAGGGATCGAAGACATTCACGATGGAGGTTGCAAGTGCCCTTGCTTGCTGCAAAAGGTGGCCATCGAAGTCGTCAACACCAGCGAGAGCATGCGCGAGGCGCTCGCCGATGGCTTTGGCGAAATGATTGCGATCTTCAAAGAAGTCTTAGACGAAGCAGTCTCCAAGCAATACCTATCCCAAGACCTGAATACCGAATCTGAAGCACAGTTTATTCTAGATCTCTGGGCAGGCGCACAGCAGCGCACTGCCATCATCCGCGATGTCACTCCCCTGCGCCATGCAGTCGCCATCATCCGCGAGCGTTTAGCACAAAAAATATAGATTTCCTTTTTTTACGGAATATGTAGACGACTGGTCTACTCTTATTATTTCAAATCAACATTCTTAATCACCAAAAACGAAAACATACAAAATAATGAACAATACCACACTCCATACACTTGAGACTGCATCTGAAGCTAGCAAAGCGCTACTCGAAGGATCCATCAAAGCCTTCGGAATGATTCCGAACCTACATGCCATCATGGCAGAGGCCCCGGGGCTATTGGAAGGCTACCAAGTGCTACACAAGTTGTTTCAAAATTCGTCCTTCGACAAGGATGAGCTCACGGTCGTATGGCAGACAATTAACGTGGAGCACGAGTGCCACTACTGCGTGCCAGCTCACAGCTTCATCGCAAATTCGATGGGCGTGGATTCCGCGATAACGGAAGCGCTCAGAAACCGCACGGCAATGCCCAATGAAAAGCTACAAGTCTTGCACGACACCACGCTCGCCATGGTGCGCGGTCGCGGACAGATCACTGAGGAGGAAACCCAGCGATTCTATGATGCGGGCTATGCACAGCGTCAGTTGTTCGAAATCGTGCTAGGTCTTTCACAAAAAGTGATGAGCAACTACGTGAACCACATTGCGGAAACTCCAGTGGACGCGCCCTTCCAAAAATTTGCATGGGAGAAATAGTCGTCGTAGAAGCCAGAGGTAGCAGCGGGTTCCCCCGCAAAGACTGAAGGGGGACACCGCGAAGGGCTCTAAACGTTTGATAAATCTGCACGCCACAACACTTTACAAATCAAACTGGCGAAATGATTGCCCCCGACTCGAAAGCTTATATGAGTTGACTCAATGGTAAGCCGCTCGAGAGCTTGCGGATCCATTCATCGGGGATGGCTCGGACTCCATGACTGGCTCCTAGTAGCAAGCCAAGCGTGAGTCCACGAGCGCAGTTGTCGCCTCCGGCCATAGCGTTTTCGCAAAATGCTTTGGGCAAGTCGTCGCCGTGCTTAAGTGCTAAATAGATGACTGCGGGGAGCGCCGACTCGATGGGGCAGGATTGTCCGAGTTGAGCGATCGCCTCGACAGCATCCAGCTCGAGCACGCTCTCGGCTTTTTGCAAGGCCCAGCTGGGTGCGGTGGCTTTTAAGGTGTCTTTCAAATCTGCGCCGTGCATCAGTCGATATCCAGCGATGGCGAGAAAGGCGGCGGCCTCCTGAGAGGGCTCACTGCCGTGGGTCAGCAATGTCTGTTCGACACATGCGGTGACAACTTCGGCTTCGGGCTGGTCGGCCAGGTAGGCCAGTAGCGGCGCGATCCTCGCGGCGCCAGCCAGTTCCGCGGAATCGCTGGCGGCTGCGGTGGCGGGCTTACCATCTTCAATGTTCTGCAAGGTCACCTTGGTGGCGTGATCGAAATAGTCGCCATAGCTCGCCCACATAATTAACCAGTCCTGCATAAAACTGGTGGCATCCCACTTTTTATTTTTCTGCAAGGAGATTGCAAGCCAGAGTGCTTGATCACCGACGTGGCTTTGCTCGCCCGCCTTTTTCTTGGGATGATAGGAGTCAAAACCGGGGGCATGATAGTCGGAAACGTATCCAAACTTCTGCGACAGTTCAGCGGTGTCATAAATCCAATGCACCCCTAGGGAAAGTGCATCGGCGGTAAAACTGCCGAAGAGAAGTCCGGCGCGGCGTTGAGTAAAATCGTTCATAAGTGATATAATTAAGAGGGCCTGACGGCAAGGGCTCGGCGATGTTGAGCATGAGAATGTTACTTACCTTTCAGCAAATGCTCTAATTCGTCAAAAACACCAGTGTATTTTCGCTCACGCCTCGCGTAGTGCTCCTGTACACACCTTGCTCTTTGGCACATTCTAAAACTTGCTCGGAGTATTTCGTCGCGACGCGCATCAGGACCTTCGCGCTCGGAGGCGGTTGACGGCGCCCCGGCTCCCAAGCACGCACCGTGCCGACGGATGGATCAAGTCACGGAGCAAAAACCTTCGTGACATCGCCGAGTTTTTACGAAGCGCTGACAATGATAGAGGATCGAGCTATATACGCCCGCTCCTGGAGCGCCAGGTGTTGGGCGTGCACCCCGCCCGCTTTCGAAACCATTTAATAAAATGCGAGGCATCGTGGAAATGAAGTTTCGCGGCGATCTCCTTCACCGACAGTTG
>NZ_JARXHW010000082.1:0-8089 GCF_031127805.1 Thalassobacterium maritimum
TCTGGTAATAGTTCTTTTCATTATTCATATATTAGTTCTTACTATAGTGGACTTTAACCACATTTACACCGTGCCCATGCTGGGCACACTCCAGACGCACCTATCAACTCCTTTCGCGCTCCGCGCTTCAGTCGCGATAGTGCTCCACGATCTCAGAAAAATGAAAAAACTAATTTTACTCCTCGTGATTATATCAACTAGTTGCTTCGCCGCTGAAATAAAAGTCAGTGAACTTGACGAAGCGAAATCCGAGCGACGAGAGAAAGCTTTCGAAAATTGGATACCGATTGCAGAAATGCAGGTTCAGTTTGAAGCACTCACAAGCGAGGGAAGGTTTCCAGTCTACTCGGAGCGAGACGGCGGAAAAGTTCGAGAGATCTTCATCGACCAGCCTACGGGACTGACGTTTTGGGCATGGACTGGAATGAGCGAGAAAGAATTGCTCACCAAGCATGAGAAATACTTAGGCGAAGGCTTTGTTATTCTGTCTCTTGGGCTCTTACCGGAAGAAGGCAAGGTGCCTAGATATTGGGGCATCTGGGTGAATGAAAGCCTTGAAAGAAAGGTGATGCGAGATTTGAAGCACTTGGGCATTTCTCAGGCATCTATTGAAATCGATTGAGATCAAGACGGAGTGAGACAATAGATTTCGCTGCGCTCATCTATGCTCATCCTCACCGTTATGGAAAGGAAACCATCAGAGTCAGAAATCAGATCAGCATCTCAGATGATTCTGAACTTGTTCGTAATCACTGAGAAAGAAGCAACCGCACATGCAGAAGGGCTCTTGAATCTAGCCTACGGTTGGGGCAAGCCCATGGAGCTCGAAAAGAAAATAAAAAGAAGGCTCGGAACAGAATACAAATGGAGATCCGATTACTCGAAGAAGGAGTTTGAAAGAGAAGAAAAGGCTTCATTTGCAGGCTACGAATCCTACATCCAAAACAAGAAACGGAAACCATAACCAGTCGCTACTGGGCAACGTCGCTAACGCGCCGTCGCCAGAGCTCGACGTTCCCCCAAAATATGAAAAACGAAGACGCCATAGCAGAGTTTATCCTCAAGAAGGCAGAAACTAAGGAATCTCTCAGAAAGATAATCCAAGAGTCGGCGTTCGAATATTATACTGGGCGATACTTATTCGGCACGATCGGAGCAATTTTACTAGCCGGCACCGCCGCTTATGTCTTCACCAGTCGAGGTTTTCCTATATGGAGTCTTATAGCTCTTGCCATGTCTGGAGCTGCCCTCATCGAATCAAAAAGAAACAGTGGCCGAGTTGACGCGATGGTCAGATTGTCGAACTTCAAGGGGGGCGAACCAGTCGCGGTAGTCAATGCGAGATCAGCCCCCAGAAATTCTAAAAATCAACAGGACGATTGAGCTCATTGGCTCGCATCGACTACGCTCCACGTTAGCTAAGAAAATGAATACCTGCGTTATAGATTATGCGAAGATCAAAACAGAAAAGGATCTATCGGATTGGGTCGAGTTGCATTTTCCTTTGCAGAACCCAGAAAGAAAAAAGAAAGCAAACGCTGATGATGCTGGAGCGTTACAAATTTGGGACTATCTTGTAGAAAACCAAATTAAGAAATTTGAGATATTTGAGTCTTACCCCACCAATGCATCAGCAACGATAAACAAAAGAATGAAAGTTTGGAAATCGATACTGGGATTTCATCTTTATCGAGATAATTTGATCAGCGTCACGTTCACACCTAACCCACAAACCAAGGGCAAAAAACCAAAGAGCTAACCAGTCGATGGTATCAATTCCGTTACGGCTCCGCCTTCACTCCATCGATACATCTCAACGTTGTGCATAAAGAATCATGAACCCGACCGAATTCAAAGAACGATTTAAAAACGCATTTGGGGAGCTCCCAGAAGGAGTCGAACTCGACCTCGGAAAATTTAGAGAATTTCCATCGGAGCAAGTTGAAAGCCTAAGCATTGCCGAAGGTGACAAAGCCATTTTGAAAGAGGCAGGCTTTCCTGAGGACGCTGCCCCGTTCCTTTCATTCACATACAACTTGGAGAGAATGAATGAATTAATTCCAGATCTCGGAGAAGCCTATTCAGGCTTTCGAGTTTTCGGTCACAACGGTTCAGGGGATTTCATTTCGATCGATGAATCAGATGGCAGTATTTGCTATCACAACCATGACAATCGAATGCAGAAAGTCTTCATCAATTCATCTCTGAGCCAGTTTGCTGTGGCTCTGTGCCTAATGGCGGAAGCAATCGAAGCTGATTACTCGACTGATTTCATTGCACTTCTGAACGAAGTAGACCCTGATGCGTTGAACGAGGGAACGTTCTGGCCCTTGGAATATGAAATGATGAAAGAATAAAGCACAACCAGGCGAGAGTGGACAACTCCGTTCGTGCCTCACTCCGTGCCACCTCTTGACGATTAGCTAAGAATATGAAAGAAGAAGTCTTCAACTACCAATACCGACCAGGATATGGTTCAGGTAGTATGCTGATTGAATTTACAGGAATGTTTAACGTCGAAGCCTTAAGGGAGACCTTGTTTCCAATCCTAAAAGGAATTGAGTCAAAACCTGCGAACATCATAGAAACTGGTGAGCAACGAATCATCCCATTTCACGGAAAGTATGGAAAGTTCGACTATTCTGAAGATATATGGGGATTCGCATTCATCACAGCCGAAGATAATCAGCCTGTAATCGAAAGAATAGAATGCATTCTGTCCGATAATTGTCGATTTAACCCAACCCCAGCAGACTTAACTAAACACAGCTAACCAGACGCTGGTGGTCAACTCCGTTCGCTCCTTCGTCGCTCACTCCGTGCCACAGCTCCACGTTCGACAAAAAAAATGAAAAAAGAAAAAACAATTAAATCACCCCTTACCCTCCTATTCTTAATGGCAGCCATTTTCATGACTGGCTGTAAGAAAAATTACGCAGGGTTATACGAAGACGATACAGGCAACTATACAAAAATCACTCTTGATTTGCGCGACGACGGAGAAGCCATTGCTCGTATTAAAATCGTAGAGAAATCCAACCAAGAAGTGGCTGAACTCCACAGAGTCTTGGCTAATACGGTTAAAGAAAGCCAAGAGTTATCAGACGCTAAATGGGAATTGAAAAATGATTTTATCATTGTGACTGGAAAATTTAATAGCGGAAAAGAGGCTGTTTTAAAGTTCGCACCTCAGAAAAACGGGGATTTGATCACGAACGACTGGTTGATCAAAGGCGGCATACGTTTGGTTCAAAAATAACAATACGCAAAAAATGAAAGACTTTGACTATCTAGCTCTATGGATTCATCAATCTAATTTGCTATGGTCGAGACTCCAAACCTTGGTTGCAATAAATGTTGCTACCGTTGGAGGTTTTTGGGCTACAAAAGAGAATTGTTTTTCCATTCTTCTTCCAGTTATTGCGCTACGAGTAAATTATATAATATTCCGAGCCGCGAACAGAGATTCAGACTATTTAAGACATTGTAGAGAGAAAGTTAAAGAGCAGAATAAATCAGACCCTTTAGAAGTCAGTCTAGGATGTGAGTCTTTTCGTGGGGGTCAGGTTTTGGGCTTACTGAAATCCCTGTTACTTTTGATAAATATCGTCCTATTGGTGTGTTCATTAATCTTCCTTCCAGTGACAGTTCCTGGCACTCCCGCCAAATGTAAACTGACGGAAGAACCACAATTAAACCAAATAAAGAAAGAATTGGATCGGATATTTGAATTACACCATAATATTTTAGAGAAATAGGAACCATTGGAACGAATGGGCAGAGCATAAGCAAAGTATTAGAGCAAAAACCAATTCGAGATCGAACCAGTCGATTGAGATCAACAGATTTCGCTGCGCTCATCTGTGACTCATCTCGACGTTAGCCAAAAAATGCTCAGACGATACACCGTTATATTGATCGCACTCTTGATGACCTCAGCATGTGCGCCGGAGAAAAATGAACAGGCCGATGCCGCCCCCGAATCAACACCTATGAAATTCATCAAACCTGAACTGCTTGGAGACGTCACGCTATGGCTTTCGAAGTCCGGAGAGCTATATCACGAAAACGAACTAAAAGCGCTTTCGAATACGATTACCGCAGATCAAGCCGTTGAGCTATACGCCTACCTACGAGACAACGGCGAGCGGTGGGAATCGGAGTGGAGAGAGTCCTTTATTGCCCTGTTCCCAAAATCGGAATCGAAACTGCCAGAGATCGCCGAAGCAGATCGTTGGCAGACTGAAATTTTCGAAGTCATTGACGCTGGCGACCTAGAAGGTGTGAAAGACTTTATCCTTGAGACGGGAATCCTGGAGAATACCAAGTTTGATCCAGCAGATACCTTTAAGGAAGGGCAGTCGATGGGATTTACCGATAAGGTTGAGTATATCCCATTCGATTTTTTCCCCATTCAAGTGGAGAACGAGGATGGAGACTATCCAGTTTCTTATGCTCGCGAGAAAGGAAAGGCTGAGATTGCGGATTACCTCCAGTCAGTGATCGATGAACTCAGTCAACGATACCGAGACGCTTTCGAAGCCGGACGTAAATCCAAGGGCTAACAAGGCGATTGTGGACAATTCCGTTCGTGCCTCACTCCATGCCACATCTTGACGTTAGCAGAAAAATAAAAATGGATATTGAGTTCAGACGACTTGGTGAGGTCGCAAAATCAAACATTGTCGAACTCATGAATAATCCTCTCGTGCGAGAGCATCTGCCACTGGCGCCCGGTGGCTTCGATGAAATTGACTGTGACCATTTCATAGCTGCGAAAGAAAAACTTTGGACTGAGCATGGTTATGGACCATGGGCGTTCGTTATCGACGGGCAGTTTTGCGGCTGGGGAGGGCTACAGCCGGAGAATGGAGAAGCAGACTTTGCAATGGTCCTACATCCCAATTATTGGGGGATTGGAAAAAGACTATTTGACACGATAATTGGTCTGGCATTTGGCAAAATGGGATTTGAAGCTGTTACGGCGCTACTCCCACCAACAAGGAAAAAGATTCGAGCTTTAAAGAAATTAGGCTTCGAGGGGGACGGAGAATTAATAATCGGGGGAAAACGTTTCTTTCGGTATCGACTGAGAAAACAAACAGGTGCTAACAAGACGGTGGTATCAACTCCGTTACGCGCTCCGCGCTTCACTCCGTGATACACCTCGACGTTCTCAAATAAATAAAATGAATAACGAAAACGAATCTCTAGAATCGAAAGTTGAAGAAATCCTCAATGAACCAACTACAACAAAAGACATCGTGATAGGGGCGATTCTAGGATTAACCCTTATAGGATATTGCGCTGCAGTTTGGTTGAATCCTGGGCTATTAGATTTCGATGGCGAAGGACCGAGCGGAAAAGGAGGACGAAAGGTAGTCAGAGTCATGGGGTGGATTTGGAATCGCCCCGTAGCTTCTATCGGTGGACTATTTGGCCTGCTAATTACTTTCGGAACCATCTCTAGCATTTTCAAAAAACAGAAATGAGAACAAGACGGAGCTGGACAACCCCATTTACGCCGCCGGACGTTCGATAACCACTTAGACTACGAATCACTCGGGGTGGGTTGCCAGTCCTCCACGATCTACAAAAGAATGAAAGCAATCGCAGCCACAATACTCATCATGTCTGCATTTACTACAGCGAGTGCTACCGATTGGGCTTATCCAGACCCAATGACATACGAATGGACGATACGATCAGCAACAGTCGGAAAGATTCCAAAGGTTAATTTTACGGATTCATCGGTGCGTGCGGTCATAGGAGCACTTAGTAACAGCATGACATTTCCACTCCGAGTCGACGCGTCCCAAATCAGTGAAGAACATTTTAATAAGAGAATTACGATACAAGAAACAGATATATCATGGATTGAAGTTCTTGCTCTTGTCGCGGATGTCATCGAAGCAGACATCTTGATAACCAAAGGAAAGGTGATTCTAAAACCAAACCACAACCAATCGGCCAAATGAAAGGTAGATCCAGACGCACCTATCAACTCCTTTCGCGCTCCGCGCTACAGTCGCGATAGTGCTCCACGATCTGAAAAGAAATGCCTACCAGAGAAAATAACATTCGAAGCCCGATTCTAAAAATGAAGGAATCGATGGTTAATCTCTCTTGGGAGAATCAACTTGCGTGCTGGCTGCAGCGAAGCGGCTGGGAAGTCTTCTGGCCATTGTCCGATGTTGGACAAAAAACCGATTTCCTTATCTCCGACGGAAAGAACTTTTACAGAATCCAAGTGAAAGCACTTGCAGCGAATTCATTCAAAACTACGACACCAAACAAATGGGGAAGGCAGAAACCCAAGTGTGATTATGTAATCGTTATTCTCAAAGGTTGCGGCCAAGGAATCTGCTTTAAAGCCACTGATGCCACATCTTTGACGGTGAACCTCAACACTGTAAAAGGGCACAAGTTCAAGCAAACGCATTCGGAATTCATCAAAGCCTTCAACAAAACCTAAATCAGATCAAGACGGTGGTGGACAACTCCATTACGCGCTTCGCGCTCCACTCCGTGCCACACCTCTACGTTCTGCAAAGCAAATGGACAAGCCATACGTTATATCCATCAATGCAATCTCCGGAGGGGGGAATACAACCCTGACAAAACTCGTTGCTAAATCTCTTAAGAATTCAAAGGCATTTCATTTTGATGAGTTTGACTCAACAAACATTTATCCGGAGAACTTTTATGACTGGTCTATCCGGGGAGCTAATATCGAAGAGTTTGATTGTCCCGGCATGCAAAAAGCGATTACCGAGAGCATTTCAGATAACGTAGTCGACTACATTATAATCGATTTCCCATTTGGTCGGGATCATTCGCGCCTGAAGCGGGATATTGATCTATCCGTTTTTATCGACACACCATTAGATGTTGCGATGGCAAGGAGGATAATTAGGGATTTCATTGATGATGCTTCCGACACCGCCGACAGTCGTTTAAAAAGGCTTAAAGAAGATTTATCTTATTACGTCAGTAGAGCTAGATACCCCTATTTGGATGCTTATCGGCACAAGAATAATTGCGATTTGATTCTAGATGGATGGAAAAAGCAGGAAGAAATTTGCGAAGAAATACTCAACAAAATCAAAGCAGAACCAGTCGGCACAGGTCAACCCATGTAACCCGTCCGAAAATCCGAGAATCACTTGAACTTCAAACTCGTCAGGCTGGGTGCCTGGCCTCATCGTTAGCAAAGAAATCTAGATGCCAAAAGAGATAGTTAGCATTATTGCATTAACGGGCTACACTCTGGCATGGTTTCTTTGTTTTTACCTGCCCGTCCGAAAAAGAAATTCAATAAAATTATTTAGCTGGATACCATCAGTGCTATTCGCCTTCGGGATCCCAATCTTAGTCTGCGACCTCAACTACAAAAAAGATAATTTCGATGATCAGTTTATCATCATCTGGACACTAATCCCCCTGTTGATACTCTCAGTCATTCTCATATACACGAAAAAATCAAAATGCTAACCAGTCCGACGAGGCAATAGATTTCGCTGGCGCTCATCTATTCCTCTCGTCTACGATATGCAGAAGGAATGAAAATCAAAGGCACACGATTCGAGATCAATGACGTTGAACTAGACATTTCAGATTCAATTGAGTCGGCATCTGCAGCATTTAACTCAAAAATCGAAAAGGGGCACATCGAAGTCTTTGAAGAAACGAAAAAAGGGAAAGTGCGCTGGTTGATCTATCAGCACTCGAGCCAACCAAACCTATATCTACTTGGCACCGTCCTATTCGAAAAAGAACAGACTGGCTGGAAGTTTTGGTCAAAAAAAGAAGAGGTAAGAAGAAAGAAGACCCAGGATGAACTACTTAAGTCATGGAATATTAAGACAGGAAATAGTGCAGGAATGAGTATTCAGAATATGTATGACCCTAAGGGAGGGTTCAGCGCTATCTCAGTAAACAAGGCATATCCAGACGCTGCTGGACAACGTCGCTAACGCGCCGCGCCAGAGCTCGACGATATGGGAAGAAAATAGAATCGACGGCTCGAAGCATTTAGCCTAAGCATTTGAGAGTAAGAGAAGGAACAAAAGAAATAAAATCCTCAGAC
>NZ_JARXHW010000083.1:0-7941 GCF_031127805.1 Thalassobacterium maritimum
TTGAGCGTTCTGGGCATCCTACACATTCGAGTCCTGATCCAGACGACACAGACAACCCATTTAACCCGCCCGTAAAACTCTAAAAATCAACAGGACGACTAGGCCCGCAGGATGGGTGTCTAGTATCCACGTTTGACGTTTAGCCTTGGACCTTCAACCATCCTTCAACATGAAATCTTCCGAACAACTTTTTAAACGTGCGCAGCAACTCATTCCTGGCGGTGTGAACTCTCCTGTTCGTGCTTTCCGTTCCGTGGGCGGCGCACCTTTCTTTACTCAGAGCGCCAACGGCGCGCATCTAACGACTGCCGATGGGGCCGAACTGATCGACTTCGTCTGCACCTGGGGCCCAGCCATCCATGGGCACAATGATCCAGACATCCGCGCTGCGATCGCCACCGCGCTGGAAAACGGCACCAGCTTTGGCACGCCCAATCCGTACGAGGTGAGCATGGCGGAGCTACTGGTCGAGATTGTGCCCTCGGTCGAAAAAGTGCGCATGTGCAACTCCGGCACCGAAGCCACCATGTCGGCCATCCGATTGGCACGCGGCTACACCGGACGCAACAAAATCATCAAATTTGCAGGCTGCTACCACGGCCATGTGGATTCGCTCTTAGTCAAAGCCGGCTCGGGCGCGCTGACACTGGGCAACCCCGATAGCGCGGGCATCCCTGCCAGCTTTGCGGCGGAAACCATCGTGCTGGACTACAACGATCCGGAAGCCTTGCAGGCCTGCTTCGCACAACAGGGCGACGAGATCGCCGCGATCATTGTCGAACCATACCCGGCCAACTGTGGACTCATCTTGCCCGACGGCGGCTATCTGGAATTACTACGCGAGCTCTGCACCAGCAATGGTTCGGTCTTAATCTTCGATGAAGTCATGACGGGCTTCCGCCTGGCCCTCGGTGGCGTGCAAGAACGCATCGGCATCACGCCCGACCTCACAGCATTGGGCAAAATCATCGGTGGCGGCCTACCAGTCGGCGCCTTCGGTGGCAAAGCTGAGATCATGGATCACCTCGCACCGCTCGGTCCCGTTTACCAAGCCGGCACTCTGAGTGGCAATCCGCTCGCGATGGCGGCCGGCATCGCGGCATTGCAAAAGCTCAAAGATACCAATCCGTATCCGCTCTTCGAAACAATGGGCGCACAGATTCGCGAAGCGCTGCTAGCGGCGGCCAAGGAAAAAGGCCTGCCGCTGCAAGTGCCACAAGTGGGCTCGATGTTTGGCCTCTTCTTCAGCGAAGCGCCTGTGCGTAATTACCAAGACGCCACCAGTAGCCAGACCCAGCACTTCAACACACTGTTTAAATATGCGCTCGACCACGGCGTCTACCTGCCACCTTCAGCCTACGAGACCTGCTTCATCTGCACGGCCCACAACGGTGCCGATATCGAACAAGCCGCGGAAGTGCTCGCGGCCGGCATCCGCTCGATTTAGTCTTAAGTCAACTCGCGGGCCCCACACCGGGGCCCGCCAAATAACTTGGCGACTTGGCACGCTGAGCCGATTCAGCTCAGTTAGCGAATCTCCCAACGATAGTGAAGATTCGATAATTTTTCGTAGCCGTCGATCGTGACACGCACCACATCTTCAATCCGACAGCCCCCGATCTCGGGATAATACAGGCCCGGCTCAATAGTGATCACACTTCCAGCCTTTAGTTTCGGCGCACCTTTCGAAACACGCGGTGCTTCATGCACCTCAAGCCCGAGTCCGTGGCCAGTGGAATGAATAAAGCCCACAAAACCATTCTTACGCCGCTCCGTAACAAAGCCCTCGGCCTCAAAAACTGCATTGGCAGCTGCATGCACGTGATCGCCTTTGACTCCCGCCTTCACCGTATCCAGCGCAGCTAGCTGGGCCTGGCGCACCGTATTCACCAATGCACGCTGCGCGGGGCTGGCCTTCCCTTTCAAGAAGGTGCGCGTCATATCACCATGGTAACCGGTCTTTTGCACACGTGGGAAAACATCGATAATAATCAACTCGTTGGGGCGCAGCGGCCCATGCCCGCCTTCATGTGGATCGCAAGCTTGCCGCCCCCCCGCCACAATCGTGTGGCTCGCAGTCGCGCCCTTGGCGAGGCAAGCTTGATCAATAATTGTGCGCAAACGTTCCGAAGTCAGCGTGCGCCCTTCGTAGACAATACGCTTCCCCTCGATCTTAGCAGCCCGCAGCACCGCCTCCGCCGCACGTATACCCGCAGCAGAGGCCGCATTACCTTGCTTGATGGCACGTGCTTCTGCATCAGTCTTCTTGATACGTTTCGGGAAAAACGCTCCTTCGACGATCTCAACACGATAGCCTGCATCAAATAGTTTGGCATAATAAATCGCCGGAAAATCGGCCGGCACTTCAATCTTCTTCACCGCAAAACGCTGTGCAAAATAGACCATCAACTCCCCGGGCCCCACATCCGCGAGCTCGATCTGTAGATTCTCTGCGGCCTTCTCACGAATCGACTCTAAAAGTAAAACTTCATCAAACTTGGACTGCTTCGCCACACGCCCATATTCGAGCTGACTCACCACCGCATAGCTTTTCTTTTGAGCAATGATCGCTAAATACGGGTCCGGCACGAAGACCCCGGAAAGATAGAGCGAGTCAGCCGAAGACTCGGAAGCGGCGTAAAGAAGACGGATTGTGGAGGATTTACTTTTCATTGTTCAGTGAATGTTCTAATGATCCTGAGCATTCCCGTGAAGCTGTCACGCATCGAACCTTAAAAATTTAACATTGAAACCACAAATTAACATTCTCGTAACATTACTGTCACTCGCACTATTAGCCTGCCAGCCAAACAGGCAGGCTGATTTAGCGCCGGCAGATGGACAAACCCACTTCGCAATCGCGATCGGCGGCCAGGAATTACAACTGCAACTAGCAGTTAATTCCGCCGAACAACAGAAGGGTCTGATGCACCGTGACAGCATGCCCGAAGACCACGGCATGTTGTTCCTCTTCGATCAGCCGGCGCAGCGCTCCTTCTGGATGCGTAACACTCGCATCCCGCTGGACATCGGCTACTTCGATGCCAGTGGGCACTTACTGGAAGTGCACAAACTCTTCCCTTACGATGAAACACCCGTGCCCTCTGCCAACGATCAAGTTCTAATCGCAGTCGAAACCAATCGTGGTTGGTACGCCGCCCATGGCGTCAAGCCCGGCGCACGCATCGACATGACCGCACTACAAACGGCACTCAAACGTCGCCAACACGCCAACTCGGCGCTCAAACCATAATGTCCGAAACGAAGCCCCCAACCCCACGAGTGCCGCGTCAGGGCAACCTCATAAAACCGCCCGCAACGAAGTCTAGCAATGCCGCGAAACAGCGCCGACGCGCCAAAACTATACCGTCCAAACCAGCGGGATGGTTGGCTTACCTCGCGCTCATCTTACTCACCATTGCGAGTTATATCCCGATTTTTAACTCTGGTCTCATTTGGTCGGAATACGATGAAGTCGAGCGCAGCGCCTACCAATCCCTCGACTCGTGGACGCAGGCCTGGTCGCCCGAGATGCTTCGTCACGAAGATCCGATCAGTCTAAACTCCTATTTCCTAGAGCAAAAACTGCCCTTCCCTCCCGCGCTCACGCATCATACGATCAACTTGCTGCTGCACATCTGCGCGGCCATCTTCCTACTCAAGAGCCTAGACGCACTCAAGCTGCCAGCGGCCTTCTCAGCCTCGCTGCTATTTGCGCTTCATCCTACCGTGTTGCAAACGATATATTGGTCAGGCTATCGAGAAGACTTAGTCGGGCTCACTCTACTACTGGCAGCACTTTACTTTGGCATTCGCAATCGTGGCGCGGGCGACTTCGTCAGGGTGATTGTAATCAGTATCCTCGCCTACCTCGCGCACCCAGCGACACTCTTACTACCGCTGGTGCTGGGGCTTTGCATCTTTCAACAGCAGGCGAACTTTCATCTCAAAAACTATAATCGACTGCTGCCCTTACTTTGCCTCGCACTCTTCATTGGGGTCTGGACACAGAGCAATCAAGCCGTAGCAGAGATCGAGCTCAGTGATCGGCTAAGCATCTACGCGCAAAACTTATTCTTTTACCTAAAGCAAGCCATCGCGCCGGTAGAGCTCTCACTCTTCCATCCCTTCGATCACTCGCAAGGCTACAGTGTGGGCGCCCAGTATAGCTTTCTCCCCTTCTTACTCTTTATTCCGTTTTACATTCTGATTGCCATCAACTTCCGTAAGTCGTGGACCCGTGGCATCCTGCTCGGCCTGACCGCCTACCTACTCCTAATACTCTATGGACTCTCCCAAACGGGCACTTTTATTGACGGCAGCCTCGCGAACGAAGATCACCTACACTACATTGCGCTGCCCTTCATGATCGCACTGCTCACCTGCACCGCTGGCGGCATTGTGCGCAACATGGGCTCGGGGGGCAAAATCCTTTGGTATATTGGCTTCCCACTATTTGCGTTACTAGAACTCTCTCTCACCCTTTCTTATGCCAGCTCCGTGAGTGATCGCGCGCAAATGTGGCACACGCTCTCCAAGCAATGGCCCCAAGCTTGGCAGCCCAAGATCGCACTCCTCCAAACCATTCAAGCCAGCGGGGAAGAAAGCAATCTACTTGACCGCAATCAGATGATCGAGATGCTAGAGAATATTTTGAAGCTCCAGCCAAATCGCATGCAGGAGCGCATCGCGCTGGCTCGCATCTACCGCGACAGCGAACAAAATACAAACGCCCTGCGCGAATATAAACGTATCCTACGTGACTTCGAACCTGAACGAGAGTTCCTCAGCGAAGCGGCCGAATTTTATGATCAGCTCGGGCTCAGTTGGGACGCCAACAACGCACGTGCACGTATGCGCGAATAAACCACTTCTTCCACTCAATCATAATCGCAAGCGGCTCAGCCTTCGCGCCCTCACCGGTCGCCCTGAGCCAATTGCTCAATCACCCAAACACACGAAATATGACAACAGAAAGAACCCCCGGCCTTGGCACCCTCGCACTGCACGCAGGACACACGCCCGATAAAGACACTGGCTCACGCGCAGTCCCGATTTATCAAACGACCAGCTACATGTTCAACGACACGGCGCATGCCGCACGTCTCTTCGGTCTCGAAGAGTTGGGTAATATCTATACCCGCATCATGAACCCGACCACCGACGTGCTCGAAAAACGCGTCGCTGCACTCGAAGGCGGCGTCGCCGCACTGGCACACTCCAGTGGCCAAGCCGCGATCACGAGTGCGATTCTAAACATCGCTTCAGCCGGCGACAATATCGTATCCGCAGCGCAACTTTACGGCGGCACGTATACACTATTCAAATACACTCTGCCCAAGCTTGGCATCGAAGTGCGCTTCGCCGATGCCACCGATCCGGCCAGCTTCGCGCCCCTGATCGACGACAAGACCAAAGCCATTTACGGCGACACCGTCGGCAACCCCAGCCTCAACATCTTCCCATTTGAAGAAGTCTCTGCGATCGCCAAAGAGGCCAAACTGCCCCTCATCATTGATAGCACCGTGGCCTCTCCCATCCTCTGCCGCCCGCTCGAGCACGGTGCCAACATTGTGGTGCACAGCTTGACCAAATTCATCGGCGGGCATGGTACCAGCATCGGTGGCATTGTCGTCGACGGTGGCAACTTCGACTGGGGCAGCGGCCGCTTCAGCGAATTCACAGAGCCCGACCCCAGCTACCACGGCCTCGTGCACTGGGATGCCTTCGGCGCCTTCGAACCAGCCGGTGGCGCCAACATCGCCTACATAATGAAAATGCGTCTACAATGGCTACGCGACGTGGGTAACTGCCCGGCTCCCTTCAACTCCTTCATGCACATCATGGGCCTCGAAACGCTTCACTTGCGCATGGAACGCCACTGCGAGAATGCACTCAAAGTCGCCGAATTCTTAGACGCACACGAGGCCGTCAGCTGGGTCAACTACCCCGGCCTCAAAAACAGCCCACACCACAGTGCAGCTCAAAAATATTTCGCTCCCGGTCAGTTCGGTGCCATGGTAGGCTTCGGCGTCAAAGGTGGCCTCGAAGCGGGCGGCAAATTCATTGATAATCTCAAGCTATTCAGCCACCTCGCAAACATCGGCGATGCCAAATCGCTGGCGATCCACCCCGCCACCACCACGCACTCTCAGCTCGATGAAGCACAACAAATCGCCGCAGGCGTGACTCCAGACTTCGTACGCCTATCTGTCGGCACCGAAAATATCGAGGATTTGCTCGTCGACCTCGACCAAGCACTCAAAGCGTAATTCAAACATAGCTAGCTGGTAGGGGCATGCACCTCTACCAGTTAGCTATATGGATCCTCTGCTAAAGCTGCCAAGGGCAGCCCTCAGCTGATAAATGGAGCGGCACAATGCTCATTTGCAGAGAGGATCACTGCTGCTCTATTCACTCGAAAAAAGTAAATCTACCCCAGCTCGACTTGTTTAGAAGCGCCAACCCATATTGAGTGATAACAAGTGGAGCTTAACTTGCATTTCTCCCGAAAAACCACCGACATTTGCCTCACGACGATCATATTCCACGTAGGAATATGCGAAGCCCCAATAGGCTCGATCCCATTGCTTCGTCAATCCAATCGTATAGGCCATCTGATCTGCATCTGGAATCGTAGTGCTCAAGGTACTATCGGGAACAGGACTCTTAAAGAGTTGACAGCTAGCGTGGCTACGCAGGCCCTCACCATGGTCGTAACGTAGAGCAACACCGAAGGTTTCAGAATCGTCCCAATCCTGTGGCGTAACATTGGCGCCGCCAAGAAGTGGCGTATTATTAGCAAGGTCGATGTTAAGCTCTTCGAAATCAGAAAACCCGACACGTTCATATTGCAATTCAAGCGTCAGTGCCTCAGTCAATTGACGTCCATAGCCGATGCCCAAAATCCATGGATAAGTGATACGAGTCGAAGCATCGCTTTTATCCGTAGCACCTGCTGTATACCCGTCCCCACTTAACGAGCCAATCTTCCCGTGCCCCTGATGATCAATCGTCGTCTCAGAACGTATGCTAAGCGCAAGCCGATCCTTCTCAGTCACATCCCAACTGAGTGCAAAATTAGCTCCAATGCCCCAACCGTCCACCTCCGCCTCCGCGACAGTCTCCTGAGTCACAAAGACATTGTCAGGATAAAACTGTTCAAAGCGAAGTTTAGAATACATCGCGCTCAAGCCCACAGCCATAGTCAAATTGTCAGTGATACGAAAAGCCATCACTGGATTGAGTTGCATGGTCAGCATTTCACTTTTATAGGGAGTCAAGTAGCGTAGTTCGCCCCCAGGCCCAAAGGCCCCCGCATTCTCCCACTCAGTCGCAAGGCCGTAAGGAACGGTCACAGATAGACCGAAAACAAAACGTTCTGAAACAATTGGGCTGACAGCAAAAAAGCTAGGCAACAGCTTAATCGGCTCTTCGCTACGAGCGAGATTCCCGCCATCCACTTGAAATTCCGATTCGATATGCACAATCGTGGGGCTAAAAAGAAGTGAGCTTTCACCGTCTAAATCCATGAGATTCGCAGGATTATGTAACGCTGCCGAGGTATCGTCGATATAAGCATAGCGCCCGCCCGACTGCCCGAGCCCATACGCTCCGGGAGCGGAATTACGAAACCCTTCACCCCACGCAAACTGCGAGATAAGAAACAAAAAAAGAAATCGAAGGGTGCATTGCGTTGAAAGAAGCTGAGTTTTCATAGTAGTAACGAGATATAAACAAGGGGGTATATACCCTATAAAAAAGATAGTGACTTTGCACGCTTTTAGTCTGTTACAATAGATATTTTACTAAGCATTTATATTTCATCCAATCAGCGCCAAAAAAGTTATACCCATTCGAAAAAAGCTTGGTCCTAATAGATATGTCTTTTGCAAGCTCGGTTCTCGAAACCGGGCGATGCCGATATGTCTTTTGTAACCT
>NZ_JARXHW010000084.1:0-7912 GCF_031127805.1 Thalassobacterium maritimum
CCATCGATCAAAATTTAAGGTCTCAAAATCCAGAAAAAACAAAGGTAAAGCGAAGAAGAAAAACGTCGATAAAGCTGCTTAAGTCCGTGCCATTCGCCTCATGCCCCAAAGCGCTGAAGCGCTCACTCTTACAAAGGAAACGCTCCCTAAGGTAAGAGTAACGGCTTAAGCCGTTAAGCATATTCTAAATTCTTATGTTGTAGTATAAGCGCAAAGACTTTTGAGAAACGCTCTAGTCGAACACGCTAAAACTTGGGGTTACCGCGTGCTCTTAAACAGTTCCAATCAAAAGGAGACGGCAGCAGCAGGATTATCCTCAGCAATGTAATTACGAATGTCCCGCAGGTTCTTGATCGCGGGATCCGTCCAGACTACTTTGAGTTCCATGAGGCAAAAAGCTCTTCTACAGCTTCTTGCCTCTGCACGTGGCCTGCTCGGGCGGCTTGCTGGCCAGACTTGATCCCTTCAAGAATTTCGAGTTCCTCGCGGATATCATGCAAGCTCGCCGTTTCAGGCAGTGCTTGAAGCGTGCTCATTGCTAGCTGTTTGTCATTCACGTCGTAAATATCACTCAGCTTTATAAAAAGTTCAACCTTGGAATTGAGTTAAGAAAATCAGAAGCTATCGAGCATGGATAAATTACACGCTCATGCGACGCGCTGCTGGCGCTGCATTCGACTCGATAAAGTCGGATGTCCACGCTCTAGCGTAAGATTCGGAGTGGCTCGCAAGTTGCTGTAACTTGCCATTGCCACTATTTAACATAATTCATAACATTACACTTGCTTATTTAAGATCAAAACAACATAAGCATAAGTAATATGAATTTAGAGGCACTCAACCAGCTCTTACTCGACCAACCATTGGTCACGCTCTTCGCGGTCATCGCGGTGGGCCTACTCTTTGGTAACATCACCATCAAAGGGATCAACCTTGGAAGTTCGGGCGTGTTGTTCTCCGCATTACTGGCGGGGCACTTAGGCTATAGCATTCCTGGTGGCATTGGCACGCTGGGGCTGGTGCTGTTTGTCTACTGCGTGGGCATCGGCGCAGGGGGCCGCTTCTTTGCTTCGGTGGCACGTGAGGGGGCTACTTTAGCCAAGCTCGCACTCGTCATCGTCGCTCTGGGCGGACTTGTCACTTGGGCGGGCGCCAAGCTGTTGGATCTGCCGGCCGATTTGGCCGCGGGTATCTTTGCTGGTGCCCTTACCAGCACACCGGCGCTGGCCGCTGCCACCGAGGGCCTCAAGGAGGCCGCCTCGGGAGTCAGTATTGGCTATGGTATCGCCTATCCTTTCGGTGTCATCGGTGTGGTGCTGTTTGTGCAGGTGCTCCCACGCATCTTAAAGCACGACCTGGAAAAGATCGCGGCTGAACATGATGCGGGCGATGCCGCAGAAGACCGCGTGGAAAATGTGCTGGTCGAATGCACCAACCAAAATCTGATTGGCAAACGGATCGCGGACTCGGGCGTCGCCAATCTGAACGCTTGCCAGGTCTCGCGCATTTTTAAAGACGGGCAGCTGGTGCCACTCAGCTATGACGACGCTTTTACAGAAGGCTTACTCTTATTGCTGGTTGGGCGGAGCAAAGAGATCGCCGTGGCAGTGGACTACATCGGCCATCGCAGCCATCGCAATGTCCTAAAGGACGTGGAAAATGAGCGCCAGCAACTACTGGTCACCGAGCGTAAGATGGCAGGCAAGAACCTGCGCGACGTCGCACCGCTCAAAAACTACGGCATCGTGATCACACGGATCACTCGGCTCGGCCTCACCTTCGTGCCCAATGCCTCGACTGTGATTGAGCTCAACGATCAGCTCACCTCGGTCGGCCGCCCGGATGACTTAAAAGGCTTTGCCAAAGCAGTCGGCCACCGCAGCAACGCCATCGACACGACCGACCTGCTCTCACTCTCGGCGGGCCTCACACTGGGCATCATCGTCGGATTGATCCCGATCGGCCTACCCGGCAGCACCCCCATCACATTGGGGCTCGCTGGCGGACCACTCTTCGTCGCCTTATTACTGGGACACTTCGGTCGTGTTGGCCGCATCGTCGGTCACATTCCCCGCCCCACCCGCCTGTTGCTGCAAGAACTGGGACTGGTGTTTTTCCTCGCCAATGCCGGCGTGCGCGGCGGTGGCTCCTTAGCCGCTACCGTGCAAGAATATGGCCCCATGCTCTTCGCCCTGGGTATCGCAGTCAGCATTGTGCCGCTCATGGTCGCTTGGCCGCTAGCGCGCAAGCTCTTTAAACTGGATCCCTTACAAGCTCTCGGCGGCATCTGCGGCGGCATGACTTCCACCCCTGCCTTGGGTGCCATCACCGCCAAAACCGACTCGCAAGTGCCTGTGGTCAGCTATGTATCGGCCTATCCGGTAGCTCTCATCGTGATGATACTGATCGCTAAAGTACTGATCGGGCTACTGGCATAAACACATAAGACCCACGACAGCTGCGATGCACAGAATTATGACATTTTGGTGTCTAGCGTCAGCAATGGGTGATTGAGCTTGTTCCCACCTCAAAGCTACTCTAAATCTCCGCCCCGTGAAAAAAGTCACCGATATCAACATCACTTCCAAAACACTGCTTCCTTCTCCACTCGCCCTGTGCGAAGAGATCGTTAAAACGGACGCAGCGGATAAATTCGTGGCCGAGAGCCGCGAAGCGATCAACGAGATCATTTTTGGTAAGGACCGCCGACTACTCGTCGTCATTGGCCCTTGCTCGATCCATGATCTTAAAGCTGGACGTGAATACGCCGAAAAACTTGCTAAACTCGCCAAAGAAGTCGACGACCGCATGCTAATTGTCATGCGCGTCTATTTTGAAAAGCCTCGCACCACTGTCGGCTGGAAGGGCCTGATCATGGACCCGAAGCTCGACGGCACCAGCGACATTCCAGAAGGTCTACGCATCGCGCGCCGCTTCCTGCTCGATATCATCGAGCTGGGCCTGCCCACCGCCACTGAGCTGCTGGACCCGATCACACCGCAATACATCGCCGACTTAGTCTGCTGGTCCGCGATCGGCGCCCGCACCACCGAGAGTCAGACGCACCGCCAAATGGCCTCCGGCCTCTCGATGCCACTCGGCTTCAAAAACGGCACCGATGGTGGGCTCGGAGTCGCGATCAACGCGATTAAAGCCGCCAGCCAGCCACAAACTTTTCTCGGCATTGATAACCAAGGCCAGGCCAACGCACTCACCACAAAGGGCAACCCACACTGCCACATCGTGCTACGCGGCGGTTCCCACGGTCCCAACTACGGCGCCGACGATGTCGCGCAAGCCCGTGAAAAACTTGAATCTGCCGGACTCACTCCCGCGATCATGACTGACTGCAGTCACGCCAACAGCGATAAAGACCCCGGCCGCCAGCCATTGGTCTTTGACGAGATCGTACGCCAAAGCCTCATCGACCCCAGCGTCATCGGCGCCATGGTCGAAAGTAATCTCGAATTTGGTAATCAATCTTTCCCTCAACCCGTAGCCGATCTTAAATACGGCGTCTCCATCACCGATGGCTGCATCGACTGGGCGACTACCGAAGCTATGATACGCAAAGGCTACCAGGATTTAGCACCACTCTTCACTTAAGAACAGCATAAGCGGAACTTCTGCTATTCAAATCAGAAACTTCCATCATTGAAGACCTCGGCACTCATCCTGTATTAATTCCTCTAATCACAAACCTCAACTGAATAAGAATTATGAACAAACAACCCATTCGTGTCGCCGTCACAGGTGCAGCTGGTAATATCGGCTACGCCCTTCTATTCCGTATCGCTTCAGGTGCCATGTTTGGCCCCGACCAACCGGTCGCGCTGAACTTGATCGAAATCCCACCTGCCCTCGACGCGCTCAAGGGTGTCGTGATGGAATTGGACGACTGCGCCTTTCCGCTGTTGAAAGATGTCGTCGCCACCACCGATATGGACGAAGGCTTCAAAGATGTAAACTGGGCGCTGCTAGTCGGTTCCGTGCCACGTAAAGCGGGCATGGAACGCGGAGATTTGCTGGGTATCAACGGCAAGGTCTTTACGGGCCAAGGCAAGGCCATCGGCGCCAATGCAGCTCCCGATGTGCGCGTGCTAGTCGTGGGTAACCCTTGCAATACCAACTGCTTGATCGCCATGAACAATGCCGAAGGCGTGCCCAACGACCGCTTCTTCGCCATGACCATGCTGGACGAAAACCGCGCTAAGACACAACTCGCCCAAAAGGCAGGTGTCGACGTGACCGAAGTCAGCAATATGACGATCTGGGGCAACCACTCGGCCACCCAGTATCCTGATTTCTACTCTGCAAAGATCGGGGGCAAGTCAGCTGCTGAAGTCATCGGCGACGAAGCTTGGCTCAAGGACACCTTCATCCCCGACGTGCAAACACGGGGTGCAGCCATCATCAAAGCACGTGGTGCATCCTCAGCGGCTTCCGCCGCCAACGGCATCGTGGATTCTGTCCGCGCGCTCACCACACCCACCGCCAAAGGTGACACCTTCAGCATGTGCCTCTGCTCCGATGGCAGCTACGGCACACCCGAAGGTTTGATCATCTCCTTCCCTTGCCGCAGCGATGGTGAAAAGATCGAGATCGTCAAAGACATCGAGCTCAACGAATTCAGCCGCGCAAAATTCGACGCCTCCGTGCAAGAATTGGCTGAAGAACGCGAAGCGGTCAAAGACCTGATCTAAGCAATCGCACACAGCGACCTTTCACAAAGCCCGCCAGCACCTCTGCTCGGCGGGCTTTTTTAGCGAGAAAACCTGACTCCCTACTGCACTTCCCCATCTGCCTGCAGCGTGCCATAAGTCTGCATCACCCCCTCCACTACAGCAGCGCTGTATTCCAATAAAATATCATCGGCAGGCAAGGGCTGATGATGCGCACGAGCGTTCAGCGCCGTTTGTATGCGGGCATATTCTCGCTCACTGTTGGCCACATAGGGCTCCAACAGCACGGTCGGGCATTTGACTAGGCGTAACAACATTAAATTACGCGCCCACAAATAGGGCACCTCGGCATCGATTCGGATCGCATTATACCCTTGGTAATCAGAGGCTGGCAGTCCCGTCGCCTCTCCAAGGGCCGCGCCTAAGGCGGCACCGAGTGTAGCCTCAATAGGCCCACTGCCATTGATCAGCTTCTCGATCAGCTGCGCCTGATGCTCTGAACTCAGCAGCTCGGCCTCGCTCAAGCAACCAAAGACTAATACGTGCGTATGGTCGCTCTGCACCAGCTGTTGCGTATCGCCCTCGGGCCATGCGGCTGCATTGATGTGCAGTGAGAGCAAGGCATCAGGGCGAATCTGCTCGTTGACAACCCGAGCGCGCTCCGCCAACTCCCCGCTCACAATCGCCATCCGTATGGCCGCGTCTCGCACTGCCATCGCGTGCTGGAGCTGGATCTGTAAATTGACCTCACTGGGCGGCGTTCGCTGAGCCGCCACAGCAGGCCAATAATCCGCAAAGGTCTCAGGATTGATGGGTTGAGACGACTCGCGCAGCAGAGTCACTTGCGCGCCCAAGCGAGTCAACTCAGCCCGCACACGCTGGGCCACTTCCAACACCAGCTCGCCTTCGCGCACCCAGTAGTCCTGCTCAGAGATCCGGAAGTTGCGCCATTCCCATTTCGCCCAGAATCCCCCGACATGGCCAGGGTCCAGTGCGAGATGCAGTCCAGCAAGGGGCGCTGCCGAAAGCGCCTGCCCCAGGACTCGCCTCTCTGCCGGAGAGCTCCACCAGGCCTCCACCTTTTGTGCCGCCACCTCTTCTAGGTCGAGGCGCGCAGCGCCATCGAAGTATGGCGTATAACGCGTCGATAACGCGTAGGCGATTTGCTCAGGCGTGCTCTGCGCCAGCAGCAAAATTGGCCACACAGACTGCGCCAGTAAGATTCGAAAAGTTCGCATGAATACCAATTCTTAGAATAGAGGAACAAGAGCAGCTACACACAGACAGGATTGCCCCTGCGACAATAAAAAAACCGCTGGTGAGCACCAGCGGTTTTGAAAATTGTATTCGTTTAAAATGCTTAAGAAGCGTTTTCCTGGAACACGTGGATGTCGCGCTGAGGGAATGGAATGCTGATTCCTTCAGCATCAAACTTCTCTTTGACTGCCTTAGTGAAGTCAAATTTGACAGCCCAGTAATCAGCGGACTTGACCCATGGACGAACCACAAAGTCGACGCTGCTATCACCCAAGTTAGCCACCGCAATTGTGACCGCGGGATCTTTGAGCACACGCTCATCAGCAGCCAACAAGTCTTCCATAATCTTTTTAGCCTTGTTCAAATCGTCGCCATAACCGACACCAACTGTCATATCGACACGACGTGTCGGGTGCGCAGAAACGTTGGTAATCGAACCGCCCATGATGGAGGAATTGGGCATGATGATTTGAATATTATCGGGGGTCTTCATCTCAGTGGTCAAAATACCCACTTCAACAATCACACCCGCTTCACCCCCGGCTTTCACGAAATCACCAGCCTTGAAGGGTTTGAAGAGAATCAACAAAACGCCCGCCGCAAAGTTAGAAAGCGAACCTTGTAGAGCCAGACCCACCGCCAAGCCAGCGGCACCGATCACGGCTACAAAGGAAGTCGTCTGTACACCCAGCTTACCAATCGCGGCGATCACGATAAAGATGACCAAAGCCCCGTGAATCAGGCTCGCAAAGAACCCGACCAAGGTCGGATCCACTTCACGTTTCTGTAAGGTGCTAACGAAGCAATTCTTTACCTTTTTGGCGACCCACAGGCCCACAACGAGTATAAGAACAGCGGCGATGATTTTCATCCCGTACAAGGCAAGACCATCGATGACCTTTTCAACAATCGTTGGCTCGGCTACCGGAGCGGTAGCGGTAATTAATCCTGAGGTTTCTTCTTCCATGATGTATGTAGGTTAATATTGTCTGTTAGATATAATGACAGATCTACATTGAGTGATATACCTCATATGACAATCAGTAAAAACTAAATAAATGCTGACGAAATTGGCGACTAATGCACCAAACGAACTTGAATTTTCGCAGCCGCACCCAGCCCTAGCGTCATCGCGACAGCATTACTCGCCAGTTCAACACTGACCGACTCTGCACTCATACTACGCGCTCTAACCTGTAGCCGCACGCCGGGGTTTAGTCCAGATTCAGCGATATAATTTAAGAAACCTGTGTCTTGATCACTGATTCGAGCCACAGTGAGCTGCGTATTTAAGGGACACTCAACTAAAGTTTCCACTTCTCCATGCACCAATTCGCCTTCAGCCGAAGGAATTGGATCTCCATGCGGATCCTCGGTGGGATGGCCTAAAAAACGATCAATCCGCTCCAATAGTAGATCAGACACGACGTGCTCGAGTTGTTCGGCCTCTTCGTGCACCTCCGACCAATCGAAGCCTAGCACCTCTACCAAGAACTGCTCGATCAAACGATGCCGCCGCAGCACGTGCAGGGCTAATTTACGCCCAGGCTCAGTCAACTGCACCCCAACGCGCGGCGCATATAGAACCAAACCCGCATCCGAAAGCGCCTTCACCATAGTAGTTGCCGTGCCGGGCACGACTCCCAACGCCTCAGCTACCTGCCCCATCGGCACTTCGCAGGAAGTCAACTTCTCAGAGACAAGGTAAATATGCTTAATATAATCTTCTACGGTAGCGCTTGGCATAGTGCTCTCACGATCATCCGTCCTGCTTATAAGGCCAAGATTATTTTGAATCCTGCTGCCATTTAAATGGATCGTCAGCTTATCTTAGTAATAGTAAATGACTTAGCCGCAAATAATCACAGCTTATAAGAGTTATACCATTTCGAAAAAATATTGACCTACATAGTGCTTAGAGTATTTTGACTGAATGCGACGTCGACGACTAGGCGAACCAGCAGATCGCCAAA
>NZ_JARXHW010000085.1:0-7806 GCF_031127805.1 Thalassobacterium maritimum
TACTTTGGGAGCTACCTCAAACTTCAATCGGGCGGGACGCCCGATCTCCATTAAACTCTCCACTTCTCACTGCGCCAAGTGCTTCAGCCTTGGTTCGTGGTGTGCGTGGGGGCTGCGCATGCGCTGACGGGCGCTAAAGCAACCCGCTACTTTGGGAGCTACCTCAAACTTCAATCGGGCGGGACGCCCGACCTCCATTAAACTCTCCACTTCTCACTGCGCCAAGTGCTTCAGCCTTGGTTCGTGGTGGGCGGGGGCTGCGCATGCGCTGACGGGCGCTAAAGCAACCCGCTACTTTGGGACCTACCTCAAACTTCAATCGGGCGGGACGCCCGACCTCCATTAAACTCTCCACTTCTCACTGGCCAAGTGCTTCAGCCTTGGTTCGTGGTGGGCGCGGGGGCTGCGCATGCGCTGACGGGCGCTAAAGCAACCCGCTACTTTGGGGCCTACTTCAAACTTCAATCGGGCGGGACGCCCGACCTCCATTAAACTCTCCACTTCTCACTGCGCCAAGTGCTTCAGCCTTGGTTCGTGGTGTGCGTGGGCTGCGCATGCGCTGACGGGCGCTAAAGCAACCCGCTACTTTGGGGGGCGTATGGTGTGTGTCGTTCAGTTTTTTGTGTATTTGGCTCAAAGAGTATTTGAACTAATCTGCTGTGTCTGTAGTTTTTTTGCATGGAAATTAGTCTGCCGCTTAAAGACATGTCGCTCTCAGATAAAATACAAGTGATGGAAAGCTTGTGGCAGGACTTAAGCGCTGAGGGTTCTGGATTTGAGCCTCCGGCGTGGCATGGTTTGATTTTGCAGGAGCGTCAGGCGCAATACGATGCGGGTGAAATCAAGTCTGCAGACTGGGAATCCGCGAAGGTGCGTATCCGTGATTCGGTTTCATGAAACTGCAGATCCTTGAGCCTGCTGAGCAGGATTTGATTCGTGCGTTCTACTTTTACGAGGGATAGCAGCAGGGGGTCGGGCATTTTTTTTTAGACAGCCTCTATTCCGACATTGATTCATTGCAGCTGTATGCGGGGATACATCGTAAGCAGTTTGGACAGTTTTATTGGATGCTATCCAAGCGTTTCCCCTTTTCTATTTATTATACGATAGCTGGGAAGACTGTGCTGATTCAGGCGATACTGGATTGTCGGCAAGACCCTGCGGGTATTAGGCAGCGACTTTCGTCGGAGACCTGAAGTTAAATTTATGAGACGTGTACGAGACGGGCGTCACAAGTGGCAATGCCATTGCATTTTAGGATTATTGTTTGTGCGTTATTGTTTGATGCGATGAAGATCGTATTCATGGAGGGCATTTTTTAGGTACAATCATTACCAAGCTGACGTAGCCTGATGCAGATTCAGACAGAATGATTTAGGACAGAATCATGTTAACCTAAGCAATGCGGTGAATAAGCGCCGAGCCTAAGAATCATTCTGTCCTAAATGATTCTGTAAAAAAAAGCCTATCCAAGGCATTGATTGTATCTCATTTTCGTGGCCAAGTGCTTCAGCCTTGGTTTGTCGGTGTGCGTGGGCTGCGCATGCGCTGACGGGCGCTAAAGCAACCCGCTACTTTGGGGCTTACCTCAAACTTTCATCGGGCGGGACGCCCGATCTCCATTTAACTCTTCCCACTCTCCACTGCGCGCATCGCGCGATCACTCCCTACTGGACGGATCTACCGCCAACCAGTAACGGGTGTGTTTTAGGGTGCCTGTTTTGCGGAGGGCTTCTTTCTTGACTAGGTCTTGCAAATCGCGGGTTGCTGTGGCGCGTGAGGTGTGGGTGAGCGCGATGTAGTTTTCGGCGCTGAGGCCGCCTTTGAATCCGTCGGGGCCTTCGCGGTAGAGGCGTGCCAGGACTTTTTCCTGGCGAGGGTTGAGTTGGCCGGCGAGTTGCTGGAAGTGTTTGGCTTTGATGATGAGCCATTCAAATTTGCGCAAGCTACTGGCTTGGGCAGTGAGGATGGTATTTGCAAAATAGTGCAACCATTCGTCTATCTTCAGCTGGCGATTAGTTGCGTGGAGGGCGTGATAGTACTCTTTTCGCGTGGCTTCGATCGTTTGCGCAAGTGAGATGAGGGTGGCTTGACCGGTTGCTTCGGCTAGCGCTTTTTCCGAAAGTGCGCGAGCAATACGTCCGTTCCCATCGATAAACGGGTGGATTGCTAGCAACCATAAATGTGTGATTCCTGAACGGGTGATTGCTGGTAATTGATCCCCGCTCTGCTGATACCAGGCGAAAAATTGCTGCATTTGCTGTGGCACTTGCGTGGCTGGTGGCGCTTCGAAATGCACCTTGGGCTTCTGGATGGGGCCTGAGATGATTTGCATTGCCTCGCGACTCGTTCGGTAGGCTCCGATATTCGGGAGGTCTCGCCCTTTCAGTAATCGGCGGTGCCAATGAAAGAGGGCTGCTTCGGTGAGCGGCTCTAAGCTGTTTTTGTAAACCAGCACCATCATTTCTGCGACACCTTTTTCAGCGGCGGGGATGCGGCGTATGGCTTCACTTTGTAGGCCGAGTTCCTTACGGATGGACGACTGTAAACTTTCACGGTTTAAGTATTCGCCTTCGATTTCAGAGGTTTTGAGCGCTTCATCGCGTAGTATTTCAACGACTAGTCGAGTCTGGTCCGCCAGTGGGAGGTGTCGGCAGGTAGCGATTAAGCCACCTGCCTGTTTCAAGAAGCGCTCCTCGAGTGGCTTGAGCGCTGCAGGATCGTAGTCGAAATGAGGCCAATCAGCCTGTTGCCAGTTCCATGTCATGAGTTATAGGGAATGTTCTTATAGCTCAATAATCGGCAAATTATGAGTTATAGCAAGTGTGTTTATAACTCATCCGAGCGCATGTGGCAGGGGTGCTGCGTTAATTGTAGGGGGGGGCACTTGATGGAGTCTCTGAGCCTGTCGAAGACCGCGTCTTCATTCGATGTTCGACCCATGCTTCGCCTAAAGGCTATGCAGGGCAAGTAGTTGGGCGTTCGATGTTCGACGTTCGTTCCTTTTCGTGGCCTCGGTTCTCAGAACCGGGGGAGATTTCATTTAACTGCGCACTGGGCACGGCTGAGCGGAACGGGAACGGGGTCTAAAGAGCCCCGCTACTGGGGGCGTCCGTGGTTCGATCAGCGCATGCTCTCTGGCAAGCGGATAAGCTGCCCTCGGGGAACACGCCACGGAAGTAATTTTTCTCACTTCAAACTTCTCCCTTCAAACTTCATCGTGCGGGACGCCCGATCTCCATTAAACTTCCCACTCTCCACTTCCCACTCCTCACTGGGCAAGTTCCTTGCCCCCCCCCTATGTGCTGAGGGCGATGATCAGGCCGACGGTGGGGATGCAGGCTAGGGTGCTGAGGATGATGGAGCCGGCGGCCAGGGCTTCGTCGCCGTTGAGTGCTTTGGCCATGATGTAGGAGGCGACGGCGGTGGGGCAGGCGCTGAGTATCAGTAGCACCAGCCGTGCGATGGGATCGACGTCGACCCAAATGAGTAGGAGGGCGGTGATGGCGGGCAGCACGATGACTTTGAGGGCGCTGGCGTAGCTGGCGCTGCGGTAGCGTCCTTCCATCGAGACGAAGGCCATGGCGCCGCCGACGCAAAATAGGGAGGCGGGCGCGGCCATCTGGCCGATCAGTCCTAGCGTGCTGAGTGCGAAACGGGGCATTTCAAAGGGGAGGGCAAAGAGGCCGACGCCGATGATGGAGGCGAGGATCAGTGGGTTGCTGATGACTTTGCCCAGAGTGCCGCGTAGCATGGAGGTGGATACGCTCTGCTGGCTGAGGGTGAGCATGAGCACGGCTAGCACGTTGTAGAGTAGCATGGCGGGCGCGAGGATGAACATGACTTGTGCCACTGCGGCGCCAACTTTGTCAGGCTGGATGCCTTCGACGGCGAAGACCACGAAGGGCAGCCCGGTGAAGGCGAGGTTACCGCGGAAGGCGCTTTGCACAAAGGTGCCGACTCGCTCGCGGGGGAGTTGTAGCCAGCGACTGGTCAGCCAGGCCAATACAATTAAAATGAGGGTGGCCAGGGTGAAGATGCCGATCGCGGGCAGTGCATCGCGCGGCAAGGACTCGGCGGTGACCAGGCTGTGAATGATCAGCGCCGGCAGGCTGACCCAGAATATGAGCCAGTTGAGCTCGCTGATAAAAGTCTGTGAGAGCCATCCACGACGCGCGAGCCAGAGCCCGAGTCCGATGACCACGAAGACGGGGAGCAAGGTGTTGATGACTTGAATCATTGAAGAGGGCGGGCTTGTTGGCGCAGTTGTGTGATAAAAAGCGGGGACGCTATGTTTTGCTCTGTGTAGTGACAAGCTTCTAGCTTGTCGTATGCGGAGGGTGGTCGCGTTGATTCGGTAGGTTCGCTGTGTTTTGAATCGAAAGACGGCATCGCTTGGAACAGGGGAACATCGAACGTCCAATTGCTTGCCCTGCGAAGCTCGCAGAGCGAAGCATGGGTCCAATTTTGAATGGGTGTTACCGGGGCGGGCTTGGTTACCGTGGCCAAGTGCTTCAGCCTTGGTTTGTGGTTTTCGTGGGCGGGTGCTGTGCATGCGCTGTCGGGCGCTAAAGCAACCCGCTACTTTGGGGCCTACTTCGAACTTCAATCGGGCGGGACGCCCGATCTCCATTTAACTCCCCATTCGGGTAAGTCCCTTGCCCCCCCCTTACACGCTGAAGGCTCTTAAAATACAGCGGCTATTTAATGTCGTTGGATGCGATAACGACTGCAGGGGGGGAGAACGTCGAACATCCAACGTTCAACATCCAATTTTGAATGGTTATTATTGAGGCGAGATTTGTTTTCGTGTCTGCGGCCGCAAGGTATTCAACATTGGACGTTCGACGTTGGATGTTGGACGTTCCCATGTTTTTTGGTCCTTGTGACTACGTTTTTCTGCGGCTCGGTTTGGATGGCTGCCAGCACGGCGGCTTTGAGTGTGTCGACCCGTTTGCGAAACTCCATGGCGGATGGGGTTTCGAGGGTGTAGTTGCTGCCGCCGAAGCTGGCTTGCAGGCAGAGGGCTTCGGGCTGGCCGGCTTCGAGTTGCAGCTCGACTTCGATGCGTATGATTCCGTCCTGGGCCGGGAAGCCGTCGATCTCGGTCGCGGTTTCGGTGGGCAGGTGTTTTTCGGTGGCGGCTAAGATGCGCTGGGCGAGGCTGCACTGTGGCTTGCCGGCTTGGGGATGGCTGCTGTGGAGCGGTAGCTGGATTTCGTAGAGATAGAAGCCTTGGCTCTCCCAGTCTTCGTGCAGGTGGAGGGCGCAGTCGAGTTGTGGGATGTGGGCCTGTATCCATGCGGCGTGTTGCCGGGTTTCCTGGGAAACGAAGTCGCGGTAGTCGCGGTTGAGGTCGATGCCGTCGGGGTTCTCGCGGGTGCCGTTGGCCAGTCCGGCGGGGTTTAACAGGGGGCAAATGTAGTAGTGATGCGTGGGGGGCAGGGCGTCGTTTTGCAGTAGTTCGAGTATCGCCTGGGAAGTGGCGGGCTCGTCGCCGTGGATGCCGGCGGAGAGGTAGATGTGCTGGCTGCGTGGCCCGGGCGCAAGGGCTGGGCGCGTCATGCCGAGCAGGGGCCATTGTGCTTCCAGGCCGACCCGCCCGAAGCGGGTGACTTGAAAGCCCGCCGCTTCGCCAGCGGTTTGAAGTTGCTGAATGAGGGGAGCCACTGTGGGTGTCATCATAGCGAGACAGCTTGTGGACAAAGCCTGAAAGATGCACCGTTAATTTGCGTGAATCTTACACGACGCTGGGACTTGAACCGTTCCGTCTTCATTTCATTACGCCGTGACATGTAATTTACGTTAGTTTGCGTGAATCTTACACGGCGCTGGGACTTGAACCGTTCCGTCTTCATTTCATTACGCCGTGACATGTAATTTACGTTAATTTGCGTGAATCTTACACGGCGCTGGGACTTGTAAGGACGTTGGACTTGGCAGGGCGCTGGACTTGGGAGGGCGTGGGAACTTGGGAGGGCGCTGGACTTTTGTTGCGGTTTGGAGTTCCGCTTTTAAGCGGTTGCGTTGGATCGGTTGCAGGGGGTGTCATTTGACGTTCTCTTGCAGTGGTGGCTTCGGTTCTCTGAACCGGGGGGAGGCAAAGTATCTGATCAATGATGCTCCTACAAAATACTTTGGTTGGGACGTCCTATCTGCATTCAACTTTCCGCTTTTTCGCTCTCGAGTTTCTTTGTGCGTCGACCGATTTCGATTAATTGGCGCATGCGCTGCCGGTAACGTTGATCGCGTGCGTGCGCTTTGGCTATTTTTTGAGCATCGCTGACTCTGGGACGGCCGCGCCTCAAGCGCACTACGTCTTCGGGGATAGTGAAAACGTTGCGTTGGCGAAATGAAGCTGGGGTGAGGACTAGTAGGGAGGCGCGTGCATTACCTCTATAAATTTTCCTCTCGTTCAATCCGCCAGATAGACGCGATACTGTGCGAGTGGATGCTCGCTTTGCCATTGTGGGAGCCGGGGGCTGGGGCCTTGGATGCGAACCTGGGGTGGTGTGCGATCGGCTAGGCCGTTGATCTTTGCCCAGAGTGTGCTGTCGCCCCAGTATTGTGGGGGCGTATCGGCCTGCGCGACGGCGGTGAAGATTTCGGCGGGACTGTGATGGCCGGCGCGAAGGGCGGCCAGGGTGTGGTATTCGAGTCGTCCGAACTCGCTGTCGGCGTAGCTGTGTTCTTGTAGCCAGCGCGTGACTGCCGCGGGAATCCATTGGATGGGGGCTTGTGATTGAGCGGCTAGCGCTTGGAATGCGGCGAGGTCTTGCTCGGCAAAGGCGCGGTCGACTTGGCAGGCAAATTCGAATTGTTCGGGGCTGACGGGCTGTCGTGTGGGGTAGCTGGCGGTCAGCTCGCTGGGCTGTAGTTGGCCGAGGCCATTGTAGCGCTCGATTCGGGGATGGGCGTCGATGCAAATGAGCTCGACTTGCGAGCGCTTCAAATGTTGTAGGCAAGTGAGAATGTGGCACAGCATGGACTGATCGAATAGGCAGGCATCGAACCACAGCACAATCTGTGTGTCGGCGGGCATTTCACTCAGTTTGCGGTATTGCTCTTGGAGTGTTTCCAGCACGTATGCCTGGTCCAGGCCGCCGCCGGTGCTTTGCTCGAGGAAAATGGCGCGTGCTTGTAAAGTCGCCTCACTCGGCCAGCCTGGATTGCGGGGGCCGTCGTAGAGAATGTCGTGCCAGACTAAGATCTCGCCGGATAGCTTGGCTTCTTGAAGTAATTGACCGGCGCAGTCGCCGCTAGTGATGTGAATCTTGTGTTTCATTGGCTCAGCGTGTTCATAAAGTAGATGCTCAAGGGGGGCAATGTGAACTGTACATTTTTTTACCTTGCGGGTGGCCGCGCATATGCTGTCGGGGGCTAAAGCAACCCGCTACTTGGGGAGCTTACTTGAAACTTCAATCGGGCGGGACGCCCGCTCTCCAGATTCAGACTCTCCTCTGCGTGCGACGCTCCCCGATCCAGAGGATCGAGGCTACGATGTTCCCATTCTCCCTACTGGGGCAAGTGCTCTAGCCTTGGTTCGGGGGGCAAAATTCGTGCTTTATTTAAAAAACTGCAAATTGAGCGCTTGACTTGACTTGTGCAGGGCGTTTTCTACCCTCTTTCACTTTAAGCCAGAGTAGCTCAGTGGTAGAGCAGAGGACTCATAAGCCTTTGGTCGGCAGTTCAAATCTGCCCTTTGGCACCATTTTTTCAGACTAAAGCCTTTCGACTATTCGAGAGGCTTTTTTCGTTTTTGAGCGTTCCGGTGGGGCAGCTTTGAACTGCCCTGGCAGTTTCAAA
>NZ_JARXHW010000086.1:0-7399 GCF_031127805.1 Thalassobacterium maritimum
GGCTGAAGCACTCGGCTACGTAAACGCGAACACCGAATGCAGGCAAGGCACTGGACGTGACTGGCGTCACATCGCTACACTTAGTTGGTGCAGAACTTGAGGTAGCGAACTCGCGCTAGCGAGGTCTTGGGGCTGTCGAACGTAGCGCGGAAGTGAATAGAGCTCGGGATGCCTCGCTTGAAGAAAGTCCCATTCGATGTTCAATGTTCGATGTTGGACGTTCGATGTTCAACGTTCCCTGCGGTTGAAGGCTGAATCCAAATGCCGCTACGGAAACCGAGGCTGAAGCACTCGGCTACGTAAACGCGAACACCGAATGCAGGCAAGGCACTGGACGTGACTGGCGTCACATCGCTACACTTGGTTGGTGCAGAATTGGAGGTAGCGAACTCGCGCTAGCGAGGTCTTGGGGCTGTCAAATTATGGCCTACACAAAGGGCACGTGCTCGTATGTCTCCCCTAGGATCTTGCTGGAGTCGGCTTCGAGCCACTTGTCGAGCACACTGCTGTAAACGCTGCGGAAATCGGTGCTGTATTGGAGGTCTTTTTTAACGTCGGTCACGAGCTCGGGGGATTCGCCTAAGAGGCCGCCGTTGACACGTGAGCCCATGACGAAGAGCGGCGCTGCGGTGCCGTGGTCGGTGCCGCCGCTGCCGTTTTCCGCGGGGCGTCGCCCAAACTCGGAAAAGGTCATGGTGATGACTTGCTCATCTTTTTTGTGGGCCTTGAGGTCTTTTTGAAACGCGCTCATGGCAGCTGATAGCTCTGTCAATAGGCGTTGCTGGTTGTTTAATTGGTTGGCGTGTGTGTCGTAGCCACTTTGCGAGACGAAGTAGACGCGTGTCTCTAAGTCCGCATGGATCAGGGCGGCGACACGTTTGAGTGATTGTGCCAGCTTGTTGCCCGGGTAGTTACTTAAGGCTTTGTATTGGGAGATGATCTTCTCGACTCTACGCTCAGTGACGAGGGTATTCATCATGGTGTGCTGTAGGTAGCTGGCATTGCCTTCGATGTGGTCCGCTTGCAGCAGTTTCTCGTAGGCGAGGTCGGCAGGGTCGTTGCCGCGGTCGAAGCGCCCGCGGTGCTTCATGCCGAAGAGCGAGTGAGCTTGCTCGGAGAGATAGGTCTGTGGGATCATGTCGCCCACGTGGATGGCGGTGGGATCGGCGTTGATATCGTCGGCTTCGGGGCTACCTGCGCAGGCGTTGTCAAAATAGCGGCCTAGCCAGCCGTCGTGCTTAAAAGTGTCGGCGTCGCTGGCCGTTTCCCAGATCTCGGTGGAGCGGAAGTGGCTGCGGTTGGGGTTGGGGTAGCCTACATTTTGTACGATTGAGAGATCGCCTTCGCCGTAGAGCTGGTGCAGCTCTTTGCAGGCTGGGTGCAGGGCGAGGTCGTCGTTGAGATGGAGTAGTCCGTGTTTGAGCCCGATGGTGGGGCGCAGGTTGTAATAGCGATCGTCGGTGAAGGGGATGACGGTGTTGAGGCCATCGTTGCCACCGGCCAGCTGAATGATGACCAAGATGCTGCGGTCCCGTTCGGGCGCAGGTGTCTGTGCCATGGCACTGCGGGCCAGAAACGCAGGTGCGGCCCCACTAAATGCCAAGAAGCCGAGGCCGCCGGCTCCGCGGATAAATTCGCGACGTGTGAGGGGTAGGTTTTGCATTTAGGAGTTAGGAGTTAGGAATTAGGAGTTGGGAAAACTGAAAACTTGTGAACCCTGTGCTAGCTAGGCGCGTCCGCTAGCACAGATTATAGGCGGGAGATTGCAGTAGGGCGATAATGGCGTGGCGCACGCGCTGGGCGGCGCCTTCGTCTTGGGTGTCCCCTAAAATGGAGTGGAGTGCGTCGAGGTAGGTCGCGCGTGAGGGGGCGGTGATAAAGTAGGTGGTGAAGTGTTTGGCCAGGTCGTCGGGGGCGAGGCTGAGCACTTGTTCGAGTCGCTCTTGGGTGACGAGGAAGTTGCCACGGCCGGCTTCGCGTGCGTTTTTGAGCGCGAGTTGTTCGTTGGCGTTGAGCTTCTTCTCGTTGAGATTGGCGAAGAGATAGTCGACGAGTTGACGGCGGGCGCTGATGGTGGTGGAATTGATCCAGTGCTCACCGTAAAGCCAGCCGCGGACGTTGGGTGGATTATAGAAGCTCTGTCCCATGGTTGCCATGCTGCGGAGGATGCGTGCTTCCAAAGGGATGACGTCGAGGCGCAGATCTTGGCAAAGTCCGATGTAAAAATGGATCGGGCTTTTGACCATGTTGCCCCTATAGGCGGGGTGAAAGAAGAGGCGGCTTTGGAAGAAGGTCTCGATTAAGTAGCGCAGGCTGAAGTTGTGGCTCGCCCATTGTTCGCCAAGCGCCTCGATGTAGGCTTCGGGCACCGCTTCTTCGGTCAGGTAGAACTTAATGAGCTCTCGTATTAAGAAGGTGCGCGCAGTGGCTTGTTGGAAGGTGATGTCGATGACATCGTCGCCATCCCAATTACCAGTTTCAGCGAATATGGTTTTTGGGGAGGCGTCGTGCAGCTTTTTCTCGAAGTAGAACTCGTAGCGCTTTTTGATGCGATAGCCTGTAAAGGCGCGGGCCGCTTCTTTGATGTCGTCCTCGCTGTAATTGCCTTCGCCGAGGGTGAAGAGCTCGAAAAGTTCGCGTGCGAAGTTCTCGTTGGGCTTGCGGGCGGTGTTTTTGACCAGGTCGAGATAGCGCATCATTGCGGGTTCACGGCTGACTTGTTTACACAGCTCGGGGTAGTCTAAGTGGATGCCGCCTCGCAGGGTTTGTTGCAGTGAAAAGAGCAGCGGAGTGTCGCGGATTGAGTTTTGTTCAACCACGAAGACGTCCTGTAGGAAGACTACGAATTTTTCTTGTGCGCTGTGCTCGGGTTGACGGGCGAATGCGAACCAGTCCATGGCAAAGTCGCGGAAAAGTTGACTCTCCTCGCGCTGCAGTTCTTGGCGCAGGCGCCGTTTTTCTTCTTCGTCTTCGACGTTTTTATAGATATGCACGTGTCGCTCATTAGCTGTGGCTTCGTACTCGCTGAGCGCTGTCGATTTGGGCAAGGGGGTGCCTGGTAAGAAGGCTGCTTGGAGATACGCCTTGGGGGAGTCGCGCAAGGCGGTAGTCACGGCTTCGGGGGTGGCTGAAAATCCGACGCGTCGTAGGAAGTGTTGTGCCTCTTCGATTCGCCAGAAGCTCATTGGGAGGGGCTTCCAGGCATCTTCGACGGCAAAAGTCTGTGGGGTGGGGGCTGGCTGCGACATGGTTTGAGGGAAATAGTAGATCGTTCCAGATGAAAGAAAAGTTTCAATTACTCTCAACAGTTGTTATTGACTGTGAAATAGCTAGAAAAAGCGTTGAACAAAGCTTCCGTGCGGCTTTCGTAGGGGGAGTATGCTACGCTGCTGTTCTTATAGAATACGTTCCTACTCGTCGATTGCGTTTTCCGCGCTGGCGGCAGTCTTGTTGGCGGCTTGTGGCGGGGCCGACGATTCGCCCGGCCGGTCAGTGCGACCAGAGCCCATTGTGCAGCCGATACCAGTCGATGCGGAGGTGGTTGATTTTTCGGTGGGTGAGTTTGGTGCAAACATTATAGAAACGATCGAGGGAGATGTCGCGACGGTGAATCCTTTGGTCAATGAGTCGGTCGGGGGCTCGCTGGTGATTGGGCGGATCTTGGACAGTCTGGTTACGATGGACCCGAAGACGGGCGAAGTGATTCCAAATCTGGCAAAGTCTTGGGAGATTTCTGAGGATAATTTACAATACACCTTTCACTTGCGCAAGGGAGTGCATTGGAGTGATGGCGAGCCGTTTACCGCAGAGGATGTGGTCTTTACCTGGCAAACCTTCTTTGCCAAACAGTCGGACCCGGAGACGGGGGAGGTGATGACGGGCGAGGATGGGCGGCCACTTTATCGCTACAATTCGCGTTCCACCTTTGGGCAGCAAATTAACGGACAGGAGCCGCAGGTTGAAATGCTTGATGACTTTACTGTGCGCTTTACGACGCCTGAAGTGTATGCGCCCTTTCTGCTCTTTGGGGGCGGAGTCGATATTTTGCCCAAGCATATTTTATACGATGCGTATGAAGACGGCACTCTGATGGATCAATGGAGTTTGCAGACTGCGATTGATGAGCCATGGAAGATTGTCGGGTTGAATATGTTCGTGCTAGAAACGTACCGTCCAGGAGAGCGAATGGTCTTTGCTCGGAATCCGAACTATTGGAAAGTGAATACACAAGGGAAGCGCTTACCTTATGTGGACCGAGTGATTTCCAAAATCGTGCCAGATGGCAATAGTAGTAATGTCGCCTTTGCGCAGGGACAGACTGATTTCGAGTCCATTGGTCCTGATAATGTGGCTTGGGTGCGGCGGGGCGAAGAGCGCTTTGATTATACCGTGCTGGACATGGGCCCATCGAGTAGCACCAACTTTATTTGGTTTAATCTCAACCCTGGCAAGAATGCGGAGGGCGAACCTTTTGTAGCGCCGTACAAGTTTGACTGGTTTTCGGACAAGCGCTTCCGCCAGGCCATTTCGTATGGCATCAATCGCGAGGGCATCATTCGCGGCGTCTTTTTTAACCGTGCCGACATTCTAAATGGCTACGTCTCGCCCAAGCGCAAATTTTGGTATAACGACGAGGTGCGCAAATACCCCTATCAAGTAGAACGCTCGCGGGCGCTCTTTCAAGAAATGGGCTTCGAGTATCGCGGTCAGGAACTATTTGATGCTGAAGGGCGTCGGGTCGAGTTCACTTTGATCACCAATTCCAACAACGGGCTACGCGTTGAAATGGCGACTGTATTCAAGGAAAATATGGCTGCGATCGGGGTGGACGTGGAGCTGCAGTTCTTGGACTTCAATACCATCGTAACTAAGATCTCCGATGCCTTCGATTACGAGGCCTGCATGCTTGGGCTAGGCGGAGGCGCCCCGGATCCCTATGCAGGCAAAGACATTTTGATGAGCGGTGGCCGCATGCACTTTTGGTACCCTCAACAGCAAAGCCCTGCAACTGAGTGGGAGGCACGGATCGACGAGCTGATGCGTGAGGTCGGCCGCCATACCGAGGTCGAAGTGCGAAAAGAGTATTTCAACGAGGTGCAGGCGATCCTAGCCGAGCAGCAACCCTTTATCTTTCTCGTCAGTGCCAAGGAATATGCGGGCTATCGTAATCGCTGGCGTAATGTCGAGCCGACTCCGCTGGGCGGGGTTACCTGGAATTTGGAATCACTCTGGTCGGAGGTGAGCGAATGATTGCCTTTATCCTACGTCGCTTGTTGACGCTGATCCCATTGCTATTGGGCATCACTTTATTGGTCTTTTTATTGATGAGCCTTGCACCGGGCGACTTCCTGACGCCGGTCCGAGCGCAGCGCGATGTGCCGGCCGAACTGATCCAAGCGATCCAGACCGAGTTCGGCCTCGATCAGCCTTGGTATGTGCAATACTATAAATGGCTGGGCAATGTGCTGCAGGGCAATCTTGGGCATTCATGGGCTTTTAAAGTGCCTGTGGCGGATTTGATCGGTCAGCGTATTTGGGCGACCTTTTTACTCTCGCTCTGCGCTTTCGTCTTTTCGTGGGCGATCGCCATTCCCCTCGGCGTATTGGCTGCGGTCTACAAAGACTCGATCTTCGACCGGGTCTCAGCGGTATTGGCCTATGCCGCACTCTCGATTCCCGAGTTTTTCCTGGCTCTAGTGCTGGTTTTCTTTGCAGCGCAGACCGGATGGTTCCCACTCGGAGGCGCGACCTCGATTGATTATGACTATCTCAGCTTCGGTGGTAAGATGCTTGATCGGGCGCATCATTTAGTCCTGCCCACGCTGGCACTGGGGATCGGCTCGATCGCCAGTATTATGCGCATCATGCGGGCCAACTTCCTCGACAGCATGCGCGCGGGCTTTGTCGCCACCGCGCGGGCGAAGGGCTTGCGTGAGCGGGTCGTGATGTTTAAGCACGTCCTGCGCAATGCCATCAATCCATTGGTGAGCGCTTTTGGCTTCGCTTTTTCTAGCTTATTGAGCGGTGCCTTGATGGTGGAGATCGTTTTACAATATCCCGGCCTTGGTCAGTTGATGTATCAATCGATTCTACGTGAAGACCAATTCGTGGTGCTGGCCTCGGTGATGCTCGGTTGCAGCATGCTGGTGCTGGGCAACTTGCTGGCCGATATTTTACTCGCGTGGTCTGACCCGCGTATACGTTTGGAGCGCAAAAAGTAAGATGCAGTTACTTTGGAAATTATTTAAAGAAGTCTTCCGTCGTCCACTCGGAATCATATCCGCCAGTGTGCTGATTTTGCTCTATGCCGCGGCGATCTTCGCCGATCTATTGGCACCCTATGCCACCAACGAGCAAGACCTGGAGCGCACATACCATCCCCCCACAGCCATCTTCTTCGGAGAGGGTGGCCTGCGTGTGCAGGCTTACGAACTGGTCGATCCTACCGAGGCACGCTATCAAGCGATCGAGGGGGAGTCTTATCCCTTACAGTTATTTGCGCGTGGTTTTGAATATCGCTTGTTTGGTATCATTCCCACCGATCGACACTTGTTTAAAGTAGCTGACGATGCGGGGCCAGTCTATTTGCTGGGGAGCGATTCCACCGGACGCGACGTCTTTTCGCGCCTCGTCTTCGGCTCGCGGGTCTCGCTCTTCATCGGTCTGCTCGGCATTACTATCACCACCGTGCTCGGCTTTCTGGTGGGGGGGCTCAGCGGTTACTTTGGCGGCCGTGCTGATTTCCTGGCCATGCGCTTTGTCGAGTTTATGATGGCGATGCCGGGCTTGTATCTCTTGCTGGCCTTGCGTTCTGCCCTCGCGCCGCACTTCGCTTCTGATCAAATGTTTTTTGTGATCGTTGTGATCCTCGCGCTGATCGGATGGGCGGGCACCGCACGCATCTTGCGCGGCATGACGCTTTCAATCCGGCAGAACCAATACGTAATGGCGGCCGAAAGTATGGGGCAGTCGCCCTTCGTTATCCTGCGCAAGCATATCTTGCCCAACCTTGTCAGTTATCTGCTGGTGGCGGCGACGCTTTCCATTCCCGGCTATGTGCTCGGCGAGGCCGCGCTGTCTTTTCTCGGGCTTGGCATTCAAGAGCCGTCCGCCTCTTGGGGCTTGATGCTTTCGCAGGCGCAAGATGTGAAAGTGTTTTATCTTAACTTTTGGTGGCTACTGAGCCCAGGCTTCGCCATCTTTGTCACTGTGATCGCCTACAACATGCTCGGCGACGTGCTGCGCGATATTGTGGATCCGAAAATGCAAACCCGGTGAGCAGCCTGCGGCCTGATCACGCCAAATCCCATTCGATGTTGAACGTTGGACGTTCGATGTTGGACGTTCCTCGCTGTTGCAGGCGGAAACTCCAAATGTCCGCTGCGGAAACCGAGGCTGA
>NZ_JARXHW010000087.1:0-7356 GCF_031127805.1 Thalassobacterium maritimum
CGGCTACTGAAGACGCTCTCTAGTAGCGGGGCTCTTTAGACCCCGTTTGCGTATGGGCTGGCCGAGAGCAACGGATGGTCTGAACCGAGGCTAAAAGCACTCGGCTACTGAAGACGCTCTCTAGTAGCGGGGCTCTTTAGACCCCGTTCGCGTATGGGCTGGCCGAGAGCAACGGACGGTCCGAACCGAGGCTAAGCACTCGGCTACTGAAAGAGCAAACTTAGGATTGCCAAGCCAACGAGCGCATACAGAATGCTACGCTTGATGTATGAGCTGAAACTCAAACGGATCTGGCACACTCAATTACCTCACTGGGAAGTGGAACGAGGCATCTATTTCATCACGATCCGATGCACCAACAGCCTGCCATCGGAAGTCAAAAAACGGATTCAAGAAATTCAAACATCCTTAGCTGAGACGAGTTCGGATGACTCAAATTTCCAGCAACTGCAGAGACAATACTTTCTCTGTCTCGAAAAATACCAAGACAGGGGACTCGGCTTTACCCCCTTTCTCGATGAAACATGTTGCGAGCGGGCATTGGCCAGTTTCAAAGCACTCGAAAACTTAGGTTGGCATATTGAGCACTACGCACTCATGCCCAATCATGTGCATTTGGTCGTAAGAAGTGAAGAAGCCGCCGACATGGCAAAAACCTGGAGCGAATGGAAAGGACGTTTGGCGTTTGAATGCAATCGAGTTCTCAATCGCCAAGGTTCCTTTTGGCAAAATGACTGGTTCGACCACGTCTGCCGTAACGAAAACGAAACTGCACGCGTGGTCACCTACGTGCTCAACAATCCAATCAAGGCCAAGCTAGGCAGGAATTACAAATGGGTAGGCTAAAATACGGAGGTCGAAAGTATATAGGTAGCGGGGGACTTTAGACCCCCCGTTCACGCTGGGCTGGCTGAGAGTAACGGAACGTCTGAACCGAGGCTAAAGCACTCGGCTACTTAAGATGCTCTCTAGTAGCGGGGCTCTTTAGACCCCGTTTGCGTAGGGCTGGCCGAGAGCAACGGAACGTCGGAACCGAGGCTAAAGCACTCGGCTACTGAAGACGCTCTCTGTAGCGGGGCTCTTTAGACCCCGTTTGCGCTGGGCTGGCCGAGAGCAACGGAACGTCGGAACCGAGGCTAAAGCACTCGGCTACTTAAGATGCTCTCTAGTAGCGGGGCTCTTTAGACCCCGTTCGCGTAGGGCTGGCCGAGAGCAACGGACGGTCCGAACCGAGGCTGAAGCACTCGGCTACTTAAGACGCTCTCTAGTAGCGGGGCTCTTTAGACCCCGTTTGCGCTGGGCTGGCCGAGAGCAACGGAACGTCTGAACCGAGGCTAAAGCGCTCGGCTACTTGAGACGCTCTCTGTAGCGGGGCTCCTTAGACCCCGTTTGCGCTGGGCTGGCCGAAAGCAACGGAACGTCTGAACCGAGGCTAAAGCACTCGGCTACAAAAAAGTTGGATGTTCTGATCCTTCGCCCCAAAAAGCCCCAGTCTCCGGCTTCCTGCGTTTGGCAGGGCGCGGCGACTGGGGCTGAGAATGGGCCTGTGATGCTTAAGGAGCTTCGACGGCTTGCACGCGGATGAACTGACTGCCCTGTGAGAAATCCAGGGTGATGGTCGCGCTTTCACCTGCGTTGGTGAACGGTTGCGCTAGATCAGAGGTGCTTTGCACTTGCACTTCGAAACTGGCGCTGTTGCTGCCGGAGTTGAGCTCGAGGACTTGTCCATCGATACGTAAGCCTGCGACGGGCACATCGGATAGCCCGTAAGCATTTGGATCGTTCAGGACACTTTGTTCGCCGGCGCTATAGTTCGCATCGAACTCGCTCTGTGTGAAGAGATCATGTGCACTGGGGTTGCCGGTCACTTCGTCTCTTCCCACCTGAGTGTAGGTGTCGGCGACGGGGCCACTTTGATCCGCAACGTCGGGATTGGTTCCGATCAGCGCCTCTTCGGCATCGGAAAGGCCGTCGTTGTCGCGGTCAGATACGGCCACCACGCGACCATCGGGGATGGCATCGTAGCGGGGATCACTATCTACTTTAGCGAATTCGAAGTCTTCGATATAGTTCTGCAAGGCTTGCTGATCGGTGATGCCGAGCGTGGTTTTGATGTAATCCTGACTGGTGTAAGAGCCAGCCCCGAAGCCGTAGCGGAAGTACTGATCGCCTCCGTCTGCATTGAAAGACGGTAACACGAGATCCACGGTGGTGCCGGGAACGGGCACGCCTGCGATAATGAGGGGCGTGCCATCATTGAGGCGGGCTTCAACGACGCGTTGCCCCTGTTGGCTAATGACTTCATTCTCGCCGTCCAGTACCAATGGCTGACGGGTAATGTCGTAGATGACTGACATACCTGCAAGCTGTGGGAAACGGCCGGTGCCATCACCGAAACGTAGCGGGTCCACCCCGGTGCCGGAATCGTTGTCGATGGTGCGCGAGAGGGCATTTTCAAGAACTAGCTTGAGGTCGGCCGTCGTGACATTTTCCACCACTGAGACGAAATTCCCGAAGGGCGAAACGTCGAAGGTGTCGCCCACGCTGATATCGCCAACGGCGATGTCGGAGCGGATGCCACCGCCATTGGCGATCGCAATCTGTGGCAGGTTGACATCGAAACTGGCAGCGCGTTCTTGTGCTGCAGCCAGCAGTGCGTCGGCAACCAGGTTGCCCCCATTTTGCTCTTGTGAGCGAATGAGGTCTGTATCTGTGCCGCCAACAATCAGACTGTCGGTGGAGCCGATGATTTCGCTATCGATCGCAGCGGTAAAGGCGACGACGGGGTCGATCACTTGACTTTTGACGGTGGGATCGAGCGCGTAGCCGTTTTCAGGATCGACGCTATCGGCGACAATCACAGCGGGACCGGAGCTCATGTCCACTCCAAGGAAGTTATTATCGGCATCAAAGCAGAGCGTGAGGCGGCCGAGATAACCATAATTGCCCCCCGAAGTCGCGATCGGAATGCCATTGGCATAGATCGGGTAACTCAGGCCTGCTTCATTATAGTGATCACTGGGCACCAAGCCACTGTCGGCCGCATTCGCTGGCGCGGCGGCGCCATAAACTGCTCGTGGTGACAAGAGCGTGGTCGAGCCGAGAATCTCGTCGCCACCGCCTGCGATGATCGCATTGACGTCGGCAGAGAGCAGTAAGGCCAAGGCCTCATCTTCCGCCACGCCTTGTAGGTGCGAGATCAGAATGATGGCGTCGGTGCTACTAGCGAGCGCTGCGGCTTCTGCGTTGACGGCTGCGGCCACTTCCGAGGCAATCACTGCGCCTGGCGAACTAACGAAGGGCAGGTTCACGGTGGTGGCACCGATGAGCCCGATGACCTTATCCCCCTGAGCGGTGCTGACGGTGATGGTTTTACTTTTTACAATATCACCGGCGGTGACCAGGGCTTGCAGGGCAGGCTCGCCCGTGAAATCCAGGTTCGCGCTCAAATAAGGAACCGGATTGGTGGTTTGTGCATCTTCGATGAATGCGGCCAACACTTCGGGACCAAAGTCAAACTCATGATTACCAATCGCAATGGCATCGTAACCGATATGGCTCAGTGCCAGTGCGTCGTAATAAACCTGCGGTTCGCTATCGACGCTGGCTTGAAACTGCTTGCCAGCGAGGAAGCTATCACCGGCATAAACGACCACCACACCGTGCTCCACAGATTCGTAGAAGCTACGGTGCGCATCAATGGCTGTCTTCATCCGAGCCACATTGCCGTAATCAGGGAAAGAGCTGGAGTATTCTGGCAACTTAGACTCCCCATCGTTGTGGTGCAGGAGTGTGAGGTTCCAGGTGTTGTCGGTTTCCAGTTCGATTTGATACGCGGTCAAGGATCCGCTGACTTCGCTCGCGACTAGTAACAGCGCGTGTCCATTCGGACTGTCTGCCGCGGGCACAAAGGCGAAGCCTTCGGGGCCCACATCGCTGGACTCATCTGGATCGACTGTGAAATCGCGATCGTTGATGTAATCGATAAAGAGCGGCGAGCTCGGATCGGTGATGTCATAGATCATGACACCGCTGACACGCTCAAGCCCGATGAAGGCAATCTGACGTCCGCCAATTTCGGCTAACTGAACGGCTTCTGGCTCGGGGCCTTTATTGTCGGAACGATCGTCGATGCCATTGTCGTCGTTGCTGGCATTGAAATGCTCTGGCAAGTATTGAGCAGTGATGCGCTCGAAGTCGCCTCCGGAATCAAACACAAGTTCGCCCGTGGAAGCATTCCAGATAGAGAAAGAACGCGCGCCCGCGATTTGGATTTGATCCACATCGCCGTCGTTATCCAAATCTCCACCAAAGGCGAAAGTCGCCACATCGCCGAGGCCGGAGCCATCAGTGAGAACGTCGCGATTGGGGAAGATACTCGCATCCAGATTGACATCCTGTAGGTCCATTTCATCGCCGAGGCCACTGCCGGGATAATCACCGAAGTCACCGGGATCACGGCCATCGCCTTCATTGGCAGTCACAATATAGGTCTGACCATTGACTGTGTAGGCCGACATAGCATCGGGCATGTAGAGTCCGAAGAATGGCTGTGGCACAATATTGGCCGCATCGTCGTTTTTCTCCGCATCCAGCGCATTGACGAGTCGCGAGTGATCTTTCGCCCCCAGGGGAAAGATACCAGTGATTGTATCGGTCGCGAGGTCGATGGATAGCATGGCGTTGTTTTCTTGCAGGCCCACATAAGCGGTGCTGCCATCGGGAGCGATCGCGATGTATTCAGGCTCAAGATCCTGCGCCACCGACGCGGCATTCGGATGAATGCGCACCTTTGCTGTGCTGCTTAAATCAACCGGTGCTTTGATCTCTGCCAAGCTGGCTCCGAGCTCAAGCGCGCCGCCCGGCTCGAAGAGCGCGAAGTCCAGCTGAATGGGACTGCCCGGGGTGACTGTGGCACCGGCTCCATTGATTGGGATGATGGTGACCGAGCCCTCGGGGTTGAAATCAGGTGTGCCGCCGCCCACAAGATTGTCGGACGCCTCCCCTTCATTAGCAACCAGCACTTTCAAACCATCGGGGGTGAAAGTGAGCATATCTGGCAGATATCCGGCATCCACTGTGGCGACAGGAGCCACCGCACCTTCGCTGAAACTCAGAGCTGCATCGTAGAAGGCGACGATACCCGTTTCATAAACTGTATCCGCTTGCAGCGCCACAGCCACGGTGCCGTTCTTGCAGGCAACACTGTTGGGACTGTAAGCCTGACCGTCGATATCAGCAAAGCTCAAGCTGCCAATTTTGACCGGTGCACTGGGATCCGAGAGGTCAATGACATCCACGGAGTCATCGTGTGCATTGGTCACAAAGACGCGCTGTGTGGCCGCATCGTATGCAGGAATCTCTGTGGCAGAACCTTCGTAAATACCAGATTCATACGAGCCCAAACGTGTCATGCTGATTGGACTACTGAGTGTCGCTGGATTACTGACCACTGCGAAGCGAGCGCCATCCGCATTGTGATTCAAGTCCGCCCATACTTTATTCTGCGTGGTGTCGACTCCCGCACTCGCCAACGCGGCAGGTGCCGTGGGGCTGGTATAGATATTTGCGAGACGCGCATCCATCCAAGTGCCCGATTCAGGATCGTAGACAGCCAGCGCCAGTGTAGACTCATCCACCCCAGCCGTTGCTGTATACGTCATCTCCATACGGTAGAGTTCACTTTCCTCGCCATCGGCGCGGTTAGCGAGTCCATCTAAAACCAAGATGTCTCCCAGCACGCGCGGGTCGCTCGAGCCATCGATCCAGCTGAAATCGACCAAAGCACCGAACTCCACTAGCTGCGGGGTGATGCCGGCATCCGGCACCGTCATCTGACTTTCAAATACATCATTCGTGCCCGAGACAATCGTGACCTCAGTTGCATTCGGCGAGCTGCTGCTGAGCCCCGCGTAGTCATCGTTGGGCTCCACAAAGAAACGGTCGCCCTCGGTCGAAAAGACCAGGCGGTCCGATAAGACCCAATTGGGCACCCAAGCATCGGTGGTATAAGGGTCCGGCGCTTCACTACTATAATGACTGAAAGTAATCATCGGCCCGTCGACTTCGACGATGCAGTAGCTGACGCGATCGTTCATCTGCACGACCTGACCTTCGTTCTGCCCTTCAGGCATTTCGAAGTTATAGTATTTCTCACTATTAGAGCCGACAAGAATATGGTTCAGCAGCACTTCACCTTGCGTATTCAGTGCCACACTACGACTGTATTGATGGTCGTGTCCGACCAGTATCGTATCAATACCCGCCTGCGCCATCGCCTCGAACATAGACAGCTCAAAGGCAGGGTCACCGCTCTCTCCCTGGAAGATACCATCACGTCCCTTACCAAAGTAAGGCGCGTGCTGAACCAGGATACGGTGCTCGGTTCCAGAAGCCGCAGCGGCGGGCAAGGCCACCCCTTGTAACCAACCGATCAATTCGCTAGGCGCCACGCCATACAAATCCATCGAGACAACAAACATGTTGTTAAAAGTAAAATAGTAACAAGTGCCCGGCCCCTGCACTAAGCTCGCATTGCTCGGCAAAGGAAAGTCCGTGTCCCAAATCGTGCTATCATTGAGTTCAACAGTTCCAAACAAAGGATCGTTGACCACGCTAGTCGCCTCCGCCTTCACATCATGATTACCACGCGTAATATACATGGGGATGCCCGCATCGTAGATCGGCTGTGCCACACTCAACCATAGAGCGTTTTCTGCAGCCGTCCCCGTATCCGTCAAATCGCCAACGCTTATAATCATATCGACTTCATGAGCGTTGACAAACTGATCCACCACCGGGGCCATCAAGCGTGTGGAAACATCCGGATATGCGGCAGCGCCCTGTGTATCCGTGAGCACCCCGTAGCTCCACGACTCGGCTGAGGCAGCTATGGTGAAACAGGAAAGGGAGAGCGTAGCCAAACCGATATAGGAAAGCGATCGTCTCCAATCGCTGGATACACGATCCATCGATACTTTTCCCAAAGGAGAAGCATCGATGCTCGAATTAAAAACAAATGATTTGTAGCGCATGTGTAGCTATGGATGAATGTAATGGTTAAGTGATCGAATAGAGCTGCCAGACTGAGAAAATCCCCAGCGGCACGGATCCAAAATACCTCACGCCCAAAAAACAAACGTTCACATGTAAATTTACGGGAACACAGTTACAGCCGCGCAACATTGTAAAAGCGCCAAGACAAGCCGTCACCCACGCGCCGCATTAGACTTAAAAATCCACCCATCCGTAGCATACTTCAAGTAGCGGGGCTCTTCAGACCCCGTTCGCGTATGAGCGGGCCGAGAGCAACAGCAGGCCCGAACCGAGGCTAAAGCACTCGGCTACTGAAGACGC